>CAYVRH010000007.1:0-17482 GCA_964452955.1 uncultured Anaerolineaceae bacterium
GCTTGGCGGCGTTATCATTACTGAGACAGTGTTTAATTATCCGGGAATTGGAAAGGCTACCGCCGATGCGGCCAGCCAATTGGATGTGGTCACCAGCGTTGGTATGGCGATTTTCACCGGATTTATACTGATTGTCAGCAACCTGGTGGTTGACATCCTGTACGCGTTTATTGATCCCCGCGTGCGCTTATCATAAGGAATTCGAAAATGAATTTAACAAATATTCCTGAACCCATCAGCCCCTTAGAGGACCCAAATATGCCAGATGACGAATTGAAAAAACTCCAGGAAACCCCTGCAGTAAGTAAAAATGGACTGGCTGAATCAATCGAGCATTATGTACAGCCTGAAGAGGCTGAATCGGTGATCGAGCACATTCAATCTGAACTACCAAAACCAAAAGACGAAGGTGGTTCCCCTACAGGCGATAACCTTTCGCTGGTAGAAGCCCATTCCGATCGAAAAATTGGAAGATTGGAACGTTGGCTGGGCCCAGAAAACTTCCGCATTTTGAAAGGACTGAGTAAAACCTGGGCTTCAAGGATTGGCTTTTTCCTGATTTTGCTCTTCATCCTGATCGCAGTTTTTGCTCCAGTAATTATCCCACCGGTGGGCAGTGACCCGTACATGATGCCCCGTGATGGTTTTGCCAGCCAACCCAAAGCTCCAGGAACGATCTGGAAAAAGAATGCTCCTGAGATTCCCTTCTGGTATAAAACCGTTACAGGTAAAGATCAATGGGTTCACATCCTGGGAACCGCTCAGGGCCAGTATGACATTTTCTATGGCATCGTCTGGGGCACGCGCACCGCTTTCCGCACTGGTATCATCGTGGAAATGGCCACTGTTGTTATTGGGGTGATCATTGGCTCTATCGCGGCTTATTACGGCGGGGCGTTGGATAACGTCCTAATGCGTATCGTTGATATCTTTATGACATTGCCGTATATCATGATGGCGATGATTGCCGCGGCCGTTCTGACGCCAAGAATTGGCAAAAGCCTGGTGCCGGCCATGATCGCCATGATTGCATTTGGCTGGATGAGTTATGCCCGTGTTATCCGGTCGGACATTCTATCCATCAAACAGCGCGATTATGTGATGGCAGCCAAAGTCTCGGGTGTCAAGAACAGCCGTATCCTCTTCAAGCACATCATTCCCAATGCCATCTTCCCGACTTTGGTGCTTGCCTCATTGGGCATCGGAACCGTGGTGTTGAGTTTTGCTGCACTTTCCTTCCTGGGTATCGGAACACCACTGGGCTACTCAGACTGGGGGCAAATCCTGGCGTTTGCTCGTAACTGGATCAATAACCTTGACAAATACTGGTATATTGTTGTCTTCCCCGGTGTTACTCTGACCCTGTTCGTGATGGCCTGGAACCTGGTTGGCGATGCCGTCCGGGATGTCTTTGACCCGCGCATGCGCGGCCGTGGCGCATAAGCGCAACCTCATTATTGACTTGGAAAAAGACCGGTTGTGAACTGAACCGGTCTTTTTTATTTGACCATCAGGCGTGTCAGCCATTTTATTGTCACTCTACCAATTCGTTCCCGGATATTACAGTCTATAGATTGCGTATAGATTATTTTACCTAAGAAGCGAAGAGAAGCTTAGACAGTTTCTGAAATAATTGCATAAATAACATATAAATACTTAGAAAATAATCTGACTGTTCTTATTGAGAGGGAACTATGAAAAATTCCATGCGACAGACCATCCGTGAATCCCAAAAGAATAAACAGAAATCTCAAAAATTCCTGATGCTTGGGGCTGCAGCCCTAATTGTTCTGGTTGTAGTGATCTTTGTCGTAAAAACAATAGACTCGAATAAACCTGTTACCTTGATGGGAGATCCCGTTGTGGTGGATACAAGGGCTCACGTTCCGGACTCTGTAAAACCCGGACCTTACAACTCAAACCCACCTGCCGGTGGGTCGCATTACGAAGTAAGTTATAAAGCGAAATTCTTTCAAGAGGCTGACCTGGGAAGCTTGTCGAAGTATCCCGAAGGCCACCTGGTGCATAGCCTGGAACATGGTTATGTAATCTTTTGGTACAACTGTCAAATTACCGGTGTGGACTGTGCTTCTCTCAAAGCGACCATTCAGGATGTGATGGACAAAAGTGGTGGGGATAAGTTGATTGCGTTCCCCTGGTCTAACATGGACTTTCCACTGGCAATGACATCCTGGGGCCGCATTCAAAACTTTACAAGCCCGGACTCGATCGAAATGGCCAAATTCGTTGAGCATAATCGTTATCAAGCGCCTGAGGTAGACGCGCCATAAAGCGCACTGGTAAAAGCGTTTCCCGAAAAGTCACAATTCGATTGACTTAAGATCAGTTGGGGTTAATACTCCTCTAGCTTAGCAATATTTCGGCAGCACGGGATCGATAGCTGAGAATGCTTTCGTGCCGGTACTCAAGTACTGATCGGTTGTCGGTATCAACTGGAACAAGGCGCTCGATTGTGGCGCAAGGGTAGTGTTCACATTCTGCGCAGGAAATAAAAACCCGCCCATATGCACAGCTGCGGATTTCACAGGACTTACACATGGGTGCCAAGATGGCAGTGTGGCTATGACAGCCAAAACAACGCATTTCTTCGGCTTGATAAAGGTGGTCGCCTGAAGAATATTCAAGCGCTAACCATAAACCCTGAGCCTGGTTGTTTTCTCGGGTAGCCTGAAAAACAGGGCATTCTGCACAAACCTGGCCGCAAAAAGAGATTTCAGCCACATTACCTCCCTGGGATTTACTCCCAATTTACAATTGACAAGATGATGAATTACCTGTGCTTAAGCATGTGCAGGATTCAGGCCAGAAAGAACTTTTGATTAGTAAATTATGGAGAATTTCAAAGGAAAACAGTCTGCGGTTTGCAAGTACCTTTTCGTTCGAGATTTGTTGGGTTAATTAGTCTCCGCGTGTTCGTACTAACTCTAGGATTATGAAAATTTGTTTGCAGGTTACCCTACTGGCAAAACGCTGCAACCGATAAATGTGGATGTCTTCAGCTTTGAGGATGCAAATAAATGAGTAAGTAGGTCTTTATCAATTCTCTGCCAGAAGTGCTTTTTTAGAGGATAGCAGAACCGAGAATTGCACAGCCTCTACCACGCGTACTTTCGCGACTCATAAGCCTTTACGGTGTTCACAAAAGATATGAGCTTTCACCGAAGACCTGACCGCAAGAGGACATTTAGAGGATTAATGCTTATTGATTAGCATCATTCAGCGATTTATTGCGGTAATAGACATCGGTGCGCCGTTCCCACCCCTGTGATTCCCAAAACTCATTGCCAATGGCATTGCTGGCATACACCAACAAACCCGCCTTATGGATGCCTTCAGCCTTGAGGGCTTCAACAGCGTGAGCAAGTAGGTCCTTGCCAATGCCCTGACCGCGCAGTTCTGGTAGGACAGCAGCGTGGTAAATGTAACCACGCCGGCCATCATGCCCTGAGAGGATGACGCCCACAATCCTGCTGTTCATCTCAGCAACGAAGCAGGTATTGGGGTTGCGTTTAAGAAATCTGGCAATTCCAGGCTGGCTGTCATCCAGGCTTCGCATCCCCATGCCCCGGATACCGGCCCAAATTATGTAGACTTCGTCATAATCTTCGATTTGCATGTTGCGGATACTGAAATTTGCCATGTATGCTCCTGCTTTCTGCTTTATTATAATCATGGAGCCTTACTGAACTGCCCGATTTCAAAAAAAAACAAGAAGGCTCAGCCTCCTTGTTTCGATAAAGGAAAGATCGAGAAATTGACTAATCGTGTTAAATCATCCCATAACGTTTAAGGGCCGTATTCAGGATCATGTTCACCAGTTCCGTGTGATGGATTCCAGCAGCCTCACCTTCGATGACCAAATCCGAAATGACCGGGGAGAGACCCGGAAGGGGATTGATCTCCAAGATGTAGGGCTTATTATTGTTGTGGACGTCCAGGCGGAAGTCAACACGGGCGCAATCCAGGCATTGGGTCACCCGAAAGACAGCCGCTGCCAGCCAATTTAAATCTTCAATCATGGTCTTATCAAGTGGAGCTGGGCAGAGATAAGTCAGGTCGGCAGCCAAGGCTGTTTTTAGCCGGTTGGCATACACGCCGTCTGTCAAAAGATAATCTTTGAGGTCTACTTCCATTGGAGGCAGGAAGGTCAGACCGGCGGTGTTGCGTGGGGCATCTTCGTCCTCTGGCAAGCGGTGCGCAACTGGGCCAACCAGGTTGCCAACCATGCCAATGGTAACTTCCCGTCCTTCGATAAAACTCTCCACCAGGGCTGGTTGCTTATAGCGCCTGATGATCAGTCTCAACTGCTTACGCAGCTCATATTCATCATGCACGATCGATTCCAGGCTGATGCCCATCCCGGTGCCTTCCCGGCTTGGCTTCACAAAAAGCGGAAACTTCATACCACCATCCAATGGTTCATCTTCACGCTCAAAGGATTGAAAATCGGGTGTGGGCAAACCGTGCCAGGCCAAAATGCGCTTGGTCATGGGTTTATCAAGTGTCAAAGCAAGGCAAAGCACTTTGGAACCAGTATAAGGTATCCGCATTTTTTCCAATATAGCTGGAATTTGGGCTTCACGCGAATTGCCAAAATGGCTTTCTGAAATATTGAAGCAAATATCAGGTTTATAGGCCCGCAATCCGTCCACTATGAACTCGTTTGCTTCCAGGAACTCGGCTTCATGCCCCGCGGAACGGATAGCATCCCTGATGGATAAAACGGTGGATTCCGAATCCAGGTCATCCCATTGGTCGTCTGCCATCTCATCAAAATGAGGGGCATTTACTTTCAAATTTGCAAGTACCGCTACGCGGAATTTTTTCATTTAATTCTAAGTTCTCCTAAGTTGGAAGATATCGCAAATGATTATATCTTTTAACGCAATACTCAACAAAATAATCCTCGATAGCAGAGGATTATTTTGTCTATTAAGTAGAAAGAAGAAACCCTCTTGATCAAATCTAATTTGGCAGGCTTGTCTGAATAATCTCGTTCTCTTCCATCTCTGCCAATTTGATGCCTTCGCCCTCGTTAACTTTCGATAGCAGGTAAACACCGGCAATGAAGAAAACGATCAGACTGACGATGGAAAGGCGTGAACCTTTCATCAATGTGCTGACCAGACCAAAGAGGATCGGCCCCACCGTGCCGGCCACCTTCTCACTGACTGAAAAAAAGGAGAAGAACTCTGCGGATTTACTTCTGGGAACCATGCGGCCAAACAAGGAGCGGCTGAGGGCTTGCGAACCACCTTGAACCGTAGCAACCAGGAAGCCCAGGAACCAGAAATGCCATTCCTTGGTCATGAAGTACCCGAAAATTGCGATGATGGCATAAACCATGATCGAGAGCATGATCGCGCGCTTTGTGCCCATTTTTTTACCCAACCAACCGAATAGGATGGCGAAGGGGATGGCTACAAATTGCACCATCAGCAGCGTGCCGATGACCGTAGTATCGCTGAATTTCAGTTCTTTCCCATAAATTGAAGCCATGAAAATAATGGTTCCGATGCCGTTGTTATAAAGCCAGAAGGCCAGGATGAATTTGAATAATTCTTTGAAATGCTTAATTTCGCTAAATGTATGCCGCAGGCGGCTGAAGGCTACCTGGACCGGTCGTCGATTCACCTCGTTCACTTGAACCCTTCTTGGAGGTTCTTTGACCCAGAGCATCAGGGGGATGGAGAAGACCGCCCACCAGACCGCCACGCTAAGGAAGCTTAATCGGCTCATCATAGCGGTTTGTGCCGGTGTTTTAGCCGTCATGATCATCACGAGATTGATCGCCAGCAAAATTCCACCGCCAGCGTAACCCATAGCGTAACCGCGGGAAGAGACCATGTCCTGCTCGGCATCGGTGGCAACATGCGGGAGCAGCGAGTCATAGAAGACGTTCGCACCTGAAAAACCTATGCCACCAATAATGTAAAAGATGACTGCCTGCAGCCATTGGCCTTCTTTGACCAGGAACAGCAAACCTGCGCCCAGGATCCCAAAAGCCGCAAATCTGAAGAGATTCTTCTTTTTGGTACCGCTGAAGTCAGCCATGGCACCAAAGACCGGACCCATCAGAGCGACCAGGATCATGTAAATGGCTGTAGTCCAGGACCAAATAGCGGTGCGTTGGTAATCAGGCAACTGGGCTGCGGCTACATTTGAGAAGTATACGGGCAAAACTGTTGCAGATATGGTGGTGACAAAGGCAGAATTTGCCCAGTCGTAGCTTGTCCAGGCAAAGATTGAGCGTTTATGTTCTCGGGTATTTTCCATGCGGCTCCTTAGCGGTTAATGGGGCTAATTATAAGGGCTTGAACCCATTTTGGATGAGCAAAACGCAGTTATGCGTCAATAATTCCAGAGAAGTAAGATTTTACGAAAAATTCTCATCAAACCAGGGGTTATGCGCCCTTGTATCCACACCCAGGTGCTGAAAAAAGACCTCATGCGCAGCCACAAATGCGGGTTCCTCATGGATTGTTAAGAGCTGCCGCTGGGTTTGATGGTCGACCTCATAGGGCCCGAGGTAGGCTTTAAAAAATTTCCGGAAAGCGAAAATTGCCGCACCTTGCGGGTAGGTGCGCATCATTTCAGCCAACTGATAGGAAGACAATTGCCAGACTTCAGTCGGACTGATATCTTTACGATCGCGCCAGCTAAATATCCAGGGATTAATCTTAGACACCCTACCAATCATTACCGCGTCGCAAGCTGTCTGATCCAACATGCGGCGGGCTTGTTCAGGTGTGACCACATCGCCGTTGCCAATAACCGGGATAGGGAGATGCTTTTTGAGTTCTGCCATTGGCTCCCAGCGTACCTCACCGGAATAGCCCATTTTTGCCGTGCGACCGTGCAAAGCAATCAAAGCGCATCCATTTTCTACCGCGGTCTCAGCCACCTCACGATAATTGAGCGAGCTTTCATCAATTCCCAGGCGCATTTTGCCGGTCACCGGCACGTTGACCACGGATTTGACCGCCCGGAAGCAAGCCCCCACCAGTTCTGGAAAGCGCATCAAGCCTGCACCGGCTCCTCTTGAAAGCACGCGGTGAGTGGAGCAACCCATGTTGATGTCAAAAAAGTCCGGATGGAATTCTGCTTCCATATTGGCAGCCACTTCCGCCATGCGGCTGGGGTCATTATCCAGAAGCTGAAAGCCAAATGGCCGTTCAGCCTGTCGGAACCTCAGGCGATTCACTTGGTAATGCTTCTGAACAGAATAATCCAAAGTATTGATGAACTCTGAAACAGAATAAGCTGAGCCCAGCCTGCGGGTTATCCAGCGGAAACTGGGGTCAGAGAGGCCATCCATAGGGGCAAGGATCAGCCTGCCAAAGATGGGGATATTCCCAATGAAAAAATCAGGTTGAGCCTGATTTTTCGCAGGCTCAAGCATGGAATACGCGTTCATTTTGCAGCTTTTTCAAAGAGTAGAGAAGCCAGCTTGTGTGGCGCAAGTTCCAGGCTGACAGTTTGCTCGGTGCTCAAAGTGGCCGCTTCCTCAAGGCTTTCATCCAGTTTTACCAGTGATGCAGTTGGTGTGGCAAAACCAGGTTTGAGGGTGATCTGAATGGAGCTATCACTCTGATTGTAGCCACGCACAATCACACCAGTATTGTCTTCAGCGGTTTTGATAGCGGTCAGATGGAAGGCGGGGTTGTCAACCTCTACCAGGGCGGCTTGGGCTGCCAGAGAGCCCACGTGCAAGGTCGTGAGCTCACCCCTCAGGCTGGTTTGGAATGCATAAGCCAAGCGAGAAGCTGTTTGCCACTCGCCATTGTGCGGGATCAGGCGATAGGTGAATTCATAGATCCCTTGTTCCTGGGCATCAGGCGTTTCCAAAGCAGGACCGGCGTGACCATGGCGCACCCAAAGGTCGTCGCGCGAAAGCCAGCTGACACAGCGCAGCAGGGTGAGCGCCAGAACAGCGTTGCCATCGGCATCCCGCAGGGCGGCAACCTCTGGTAAACCCTGGTTTGCCAGCATCAGTCCATGACCGATCTCCGAAACATCGGCAAAGGCCTGTTGAGGTACTTCCGGACGGGGCTGCTCCCACCATTTTCGGTCGTGGTCGGGCAGATTGATGGGGCGCTCAACCACGTCGAAGTGCGAGTCGTAGTGCGCGGTTTGGGCCGGAATAAGGCTTGGGAAGCGAACTTCCAGACGATGATCAAGGGCGCGGTTATCAAAACGAACCTGAAAATCCACAACCGGGGTTGATTTTGGCAAGCGAATAATGACTGTGAGTGGGCAATCCTCGCTTATTTCTTCACGCGTGTCACGGCTCTCCGTTAGCTGAAGAGGGAGCTCAAATTTACACTCAAGGTAGAGCGTATCTTCCAAGGCGTTATGGATAAATTCGGCATTATAAATCTCAGGAGAGAAGGCGGAATCATTTTCAGGCGGGCAAAAGTTGTATTCATCCCCGCGGTCACCGACGTCAACGAAGTGGTTTAGCCCGTGGTAGGTGTGGCCGTTCCGTTTATCCAGAAGGCTAATACTGCCATCCCAGGTTGGTTCAAGGCTGAGCTTAAACCACTCGTTTTCAATGAAATCATTCTCTTCCGTGTCATCTGAAGTCGGCTCAATCTGGGGTGCCGGGGCAAGCCAGTAGATTTTGTAGCCAACCGCTGGAAGGTCCGCGGCGACGAAGCTGACGTGTGCTTTGGGGAGGCTCATGGATTTGACCCGCATACGGTCATCAGCTTCCTTACACGTGACCAGTGTCATAATCTCAACGAAGGCTTTCATAAGGCTGTCGTGGTCAGGGTTGACAACTGAGGAAAAGTCTGCCTCGATGCAAGGCAGGCCGTCTTCTTCAGTCAGCCGGGCATCAACCAGTTGTTCATTATTCCGCCCTTCGCTGGAAGCAGTGGCTAGAAGGGCCTGTAGTTCAGAAACCTTGATGAGGTTGGATTCTTTGATTGTGGCGGGTTCGAGAGTGACCAGGCAGGGAATCTGGTGACCCAAGGCGTCTTTGACTGCCAGCGATGTAGCACCCATTGGCAAATCCACGGTGATATCCACGCTGTCAGTAACCGCTACAGGTGCGGCGTTGAAAACCGTGACCGCCGCGTAAGCGTCTTGGTTGATCTCAGAGGGCTTGGTGTTGACATTATCGGTCAGTGTGCGCAGCGCCTGGGAGGTCAATTCTTCCCCGATTTGATCCACCTGGTCGAAACGGGAGCCCATGTCAGCATGGGTTTCATCGATGGAGCAGCCACATATGGAATCATGTGGATGGTTGGTGATTAGCAATTTCCAGGCCTGTTTCACAAGCGCAGATGGGTTCCAAATTCGCGGAGAGGCCACGAAACCATTAAGCGGGGTAAAGGCATCAGCACCACGTTCGGCCAATTCAGCCCAGGTGCTGAAGGGCTCAACCCAGCGTTCAAGCAGAGTCTGGCTGAACCAGTTGCGCTGTTTGATCCACATACGGGCTGAATCTACCCCTGGGAGCATATGTGCTTTCTTCGGATCGCGCAGTTCACCGAAGACAACCTTGGGGCTCAAAACGGCGTTTTTTACCTGTTCCTCTACCTCTTCGAAGTACTTGGGAAGGGTGGAATGCACAGCCTTGCGATTGGCTGATTTTTCATTGTAGTAGGCAATCGCCTTGGGAGTCAGGGGGCGTGGTTCATAATGGTCGGTACCACGCATCAGCAGAAAGTGTTCGCTCTGGTTGAAAGGTTCCAAACGGTCGACCCTTGAGTCAAGCAAGGATTTGGAAGCTTCCAAATCAGTCATTGGCCAGTCGGCGATATCGCCATAACCAAAATAAAGGTGGGCAAGCAGCACTTTGCTACCATCAGGGGCTTGCCATTCAAGCAGGGTGGGCATGTTCTCACTCACCCCGCGCCAGAGACAGGCTTTATCAATGCCAAAGCCATTCAGGATCTGCGGCATCTGTGAGATGTGCCCGAAGGGGTCGGGTAAGTAGCCAATCATCATGCGATAGCCATAATCAGCACAGATGGATTTACCAAGCAAAAGATTGCGGATGGTAGCCTCCGGTGACACAAGGAACTCATCCGGAAGAATATACCAGGGACCAATCAGGATGCGGCCTTCCTGGATGTAAGCACGCAAACGGGCGGCATTTTCAGGGCGCATCTGCAGGTAGTCCTCAAGGACGATGGTTTGGCCGTCCAGCATGAAGTGCTTGTAATCCGGGTCCGTATCGAGGATTTCGAGCACGTTGTCCACTAAATGGACAAGGCGCAGGCGAAATTGCTGGAAGGTGCGGTACCATTCGCGGTCCCAATGGGTGTGAGAAATAATGTGTAAAGTCTGCATACAATCTCCTTGAGGGGCTTTTTGCCGGGCTTAATTATGCCATAGGACCAGGGATGAAGGCCCCAACAAGTGTTTTATCGAATAAGTTGCATCCGATTAATGCTGTCAGAATCTGCTTTTCACCCTGAGCTTCCGAAGGGTCTTTGTTTGGAATTGCACCTCCCTATCTGACTGTGCTGAGGACAATAATTGTGTAACTTATCTGGAAGAAGTTTCCTTCGTCAGCATGACATAATTAAGAGCCTGCTACCCCCGCTGTACTTACCCAGCCCACGTCCTTCGGGCTCGGCACGCAAGCAGTCCTCTCCGGAAGAGGGCAAATGAAATCGCTTACCCTCAATTGGAAATGGAGTGCTTTATCGCAATCAAGAAGGACCTTTAGCTTGCCAAACTTGGAAAATTAAGTGTTGAGACAGCCCAATCCATTGTTTCTTGCAGAATGGGGTCATGGTATTCATTTTTCAGTTTAAGCAGCTGGGGCAACAGGCGTAGATCCCCCGAATTACCAGCAGCGATAATAAGATTGCGCAAGTAACCGGCATGTTTTGCCCGCAGAACCGGGGTGCCAGCATATTTAGCTTTGAAGTCCTGGGCGTCCAGGTTGAGCTCCGTGCGCAAATCAACTGAAGGAACGACTCGAGGAGAAAGGAGCGACGGAATCTTGGATGGAAAAGCCCCAGAATTGTAAGGGCAGACCTGCTGGCATTCATCGCAACCGAAAACGCGGTTACCCATCACTTGTCGGAATTGAACAGGGATTTCGCCCCGATTCTCAATGGTTAAAAAGCTGAGACAGCGCCTGGAATCCATCCTACGGTCGCCGAGCAAGGCCCCTGTAGGGCAGGCTTCCACACAGAGGCCGCAATTGGCGCAGGGGTCGCCTGGCAAGGGTTCATCGTAGGGCAGCTCAAGCGTGGTTAGTATTTCAGCCAGTAAAAGACCGGAACCACATTGATCGTTGAAAAGCAATGTATTTTGGCCAATCCAGCCCAAGCCGGCCTTGCGAGCAAAGGCTTTTTCGAGAATGGGGGTTGTATCCACACATACCCGGGCCTTCGCCCCAGGCGCCATTTCTGCAAGTTGGTTTGCGAGTCTGGAAGCCAGAGTATCCAAAGTTTTGTGATAATCCTCAAGACAAGCATAAGAGGCAAGGCGGCCTTGCGTGGGAAGTTCTGTTGTTGATCTATCGGCCAAGTTAAGCGGGTAAGGCATTGCCAGCGAGATAACTGTTTGCAGACCGGGTAGAAGTAAACTCGGATCCTGCCGGGTAAGGCGCGCCTGCTGCTGGGCGAGATAGGGCATGCCTTCGCCATACCCATGCTCAAGCCAGTCCTGGAAACGATCAAAATCAGCAGCAATATCTGGCCGGGAACAACCAAACAAGACAAAACCGAGGTGATTAGCCTCGGTTTTCAATGCTTGCTTGATATTTTCTGGAGGTAACACCGCTTTAGTTGTACTCCATGTAGAAGATGCCAATCTGAACACCTTCAGCATTTACGATCTTCCAATCAGAGCGGAAGGGGCCGGTCGCGGGCACAGTGAGGGGAAGCACAAAATCAACCATCATCTGCGGAGGCACCGAGATTGGGCAATAGATTTTATCCGCCAGCCCGAACTGTTCGCCACTGACAAATTCGATGGCATACTCGGTTGTCCAGGTGGAAGTGCCGGTGTTCATTAACTTGATGGTCACATCCTGGCTGGGGCGTTTCAAAGTTGTCTTGTCCTCAGGAACGCTGGCAACCCAGTCACCCCGGTCTGTACCACCCGTCGGAGCTTTGGTGGCAACGACTGTACCGGTTGTTTTGCCGGCAGGCGTAATCACCGCCACCGTACCCTGGGCAACAGCAGTTCCCTGCCCAAGCGCAGCTGTAGGGGGCATGGGGGTTACAGGAGGTTTTGTCATGGGCGTGGCAGTGGGCATGGGGGTATCGCTGGGTCGGGCGATGGCAGTTTTAGTAAACTGAACTGCGACAGTTTGGGCAATACTGGTATTGATGACATCAACGGCTGGGGTAGAGGCCTTAGGCGCGCAAGCTGCCAGCAGGATCAAAATCCCTAAGATCGTCATCACGAATTTCATTTTTTTTGTCATATTGATCTCCTATGCACGGTACAACCAACGATGTTGATTATGGGCCTAAGGTAAAACGATATTTAGTGCTCTTTTAATTATATAGCAGTTTCAGAGTTGCATTTTTTGCACCAATACATTGAATGTATTAGGTCATCTGCCGCGTCCAAGAACTAAAAGACTTAAGGACAATCCCTATTCGAAAATCCGTTTCACGCAAAACCGGGCAGCTTGATTAGCGGGAGGCGATGATTGGAGTCATCAAGTGCACACGGTCACCCGTCGGGCTGCCGTTGGAACTGAGCGTGATGATAAACTGAACTGTTTTCCCAGCAAGTAAGGATAGATCCAAATCCAGGCGCTGGAAAGCGCCATCCATGGTCTCACTCCAAGTGGCAAGTTGTTTAGGGGCGGCATTGTCTTCGATATAACTCAGGCTGAGTGATGTGTTACAGGCTGAATTACCTCCACTGCAACCGAGGATGGCATAAAAAGCCGCTTTTTGTGGAACTTCAAAAGCAGGGTAGGTGCCCCGCAGGAAGCTGTTCTCCTGGTTGGGAACGCCCAGGATCAGGGCGTTTTCGTCGTCCTCAGCGCCGTTTTCGAGCACGGGCTTTGGGTCGGAATAGGCGAAGCCTTCGGCATCGCCGGATTTACCCGGGCAAGGTAAGGTGTCTTTACCGTTGGACCATTTTGCCAGGCAGACGAAGTCAGCCAGGTTCAGGCTGCCGGCCAGGTTTGAATTGCCTACCTTTATCTCCGCCCAGAAAGATTTTTGAGGGTCCTTAAAGGCAAAAATGGCTCCGCCCGCATTACGCAGTTTAAAATCCGCCCGGTGCGTGCCCGCCACCTCGGGTGCTGTGAGGATTAGGGAGATGGTGACTTTTTCACCGGGCTTGACAGGTTCTGAAGTAAATGGCTGGGCAGCGGCAGCGCCCATAGCATTGCCTGACATGAAAACCAGGGCGTACTGTGCGTTCCAGGTGCAGGTGCCGGCATTCAGCAAAGTCCAGGTTTTTGTGAATTTAGCTCCCGGGGCATAGGCGGTGCCGTCGGGAATGGTTTCGTCAATAAATTCTGCCAGGTCGCAATTGGATTGGTCAGCGCCAACGGCTGCAGAGGTATTAGTGACAAGCGGAAGCAGGGTGGCAGGCGGCAAAGGTGTCTGTTGGATCGGGTTTTCGGGTGGCACCGGCGTATCAGCGGGATTGTTTGGTACAGACTGACTGGTAGCCACAATGGCGGTGGTCATGGCATTTACGGTTTGAGCGGCCGCGGTTCGAATGGGCTCCAGCAGATCAGCCGGCGTAGGGGTGGGGGTAGGTTTGCAGGCAGAAACCAGGAGCAGAATGAGAAGCGAAAAGATAAGATAGCGTTTGTTCATGGCCGGATAATTCCAAAATGATTATAGAATTTTGAGCCTGAGTATGCAAGCATAGGCAACCAGACTAAGTATTGTTCGGACTGTATGGGCTGGTCCCAGATATTTTACTTTTGTTGATATCACGCAATCATGGCAGAGAGCCGATATCGATAGAATAGATAAAAACGGCCGACTAAATGGTCAGCCGTTAAGATCTGAACAAACATTACGAACGATTTGGGGCAAAGAGCATTTTGAAGAATTCCCCGGTCTTGAATTTACGGCCGGTGAGCAAAGTCTGGGCGTGGAAGAGGTTGGCCACTGCGCGGATTATAAACATGGCAAAAGCAAGCAAGAGGGCAATCGAAAGCACAACCTGCCACCATGGCACGTTGACAATAGCCACCCGGGTCGGCAGCATGATGACCGAGGTCAATGGGAAGAGGCTCAGGAAGGTGATCATGGGTCCATTGGGGTCCTGCATCAAGTTGCCCAAAACGAGCATACAAAAAATCAAGGGCATCAGGATTACGGTTGTGGCTTGATTGGCTTCGCGTAGATTGGGGGCAAGCGCACCCAGGCCAGCCATCAAGCTGCCATAAATCGCATAGCCCAGCAAGAAGCTTGGGATGGCGATCAGGATGACCCGCAATGGGATTTCTGTTCCTGCGCCGAGTGAGAAGGTTTGTCCAACGATCCGCAGCAACAGGATCCCCGAGCTGAGCCAGATGATCATCTGCAGGAAAGCTGCTGACCCGAGCGCGAGCAATTTGCCCAGGTAGAATTCAATTGGTCTGGTGGAGCTTAACAGGATCTCCATGGTGCGATTTTCTTTTTCCTGTGAAATTGAATTGAGCATCAGCGTAGCACTGGAGATTATCAGACCATAAAAGAAGATGAGGATCACGTATGGGACCATAAAGGTCATCATGCTTTCCGTATCACGGGTATCGGTTGTTTGGTTTGCAGGAATGAATGTGAAAGTCACCGGATTGGTGAAACGATTGTACAGCTCCTGGTCAGAACCAAGCAGGTTATAGTTGATGACCTCATTAATGACATTACTTGAGCCGACTTCGCTGGCGATGCTAATCTCGGGCTTAATCACCAAAGCCTTGCCAGTTTCAAGAAAATCAGCCGGTATCAGGTAGAAACCCTGGAGGTCTCCTGCTGCGGTTTGCGAGCGGGCAATGGCTTCATCGCCCATTTTTACCAGTTTACCCTCTGTCAGCCAGTCTGGGATCTCTGTAATCAGTCCGCTCTGGTCAACGATGCCCATGGGCTTGGGGTTCATGGCGTTTTCCATGAATATTTCTTGAACAGATTTGTTTTGTGAAGCCCCAATGAGATTGAGGATACCCAGCAGCAATGTGGGAACCAGCGGGATCAAGACGAGCGTGAGTATGAAGGATCGGCGTGTTACTGTCTTGATGAATTCGTAGCGAAAAACCGCCCATGTTTTATTCATGGCTAACCTCTTTTTGGAAGAGCCTCTTAAGTGGGACCTTTTGTTCATAAATCAGCATTCCCAGGCGAAAGGCTTTTCCTGCCAACCAGATCGCGCCAAAACTGGAGGCTAATAAAATGACTAATGAAAGGAAGACTTCCCAAATGGGAACGGTGACAAAGCTCATCCGCAGTGGGATGGCCAGTGGTGCACTGAAAGGCAAAAAACTGAGGATGCGTGGGATGATGCTATTCGGGCTGGTGATAAACACGGTGCTAAGGTAATAGGGCAACATCATCGGCATCACAATCAGTCCCATGAATTGTTGTGACTCCTGAGCGCTGGTGACCGTGGCACCGATCATACCCATCAAAGCACAAATGAAGACAAAGCCAATCAGCATGAAGAGCAGCGTGATGCCCGCGAACCGCCAATCAAAATTTATGTGTTCCAGGAAGCTGAGTTTGTCCCGAAAAATATAAGCACCGGTCGAAATCATGAGCATCCAAACCGACATCTGGGTCATGCCAACGCCCATGTCACCGACGATTTTGCCACCGATTAATTCAGTCGAAGAGGTTGATGTAATCATCATCTCCATGGTGCGGTTTTCTTTTTCTTCAACAATTGCTTGCATCAGAAACCCACCGCTCGACATGACCGTGATGAAAAAAAGCATGCCAACCACGATCGGGATGACGATCTTGAGCCAATCATATTCAGAGGAAGTCTTTTTGCCGTCTAAAGTCTGAAAAATATATTCAGTTTCTCGATCAAGAGCTGCCTGGTTTGGGATCGTCCTGCCTTCCATCAGACTATCTCTCAAGAGTTTGGAGATGCTTGACTGAATGGAAGCGGTAATCGGTTTGTCAAAAAGGTAATCCACCTTGTACGTGGAAGTATATTCTTGTGGAATGGAGACATAAGCCTGAATCTGGCCAGAATCCAGAGCTGCCTTTGCGGATTGTTGATCCGTGAATGGTTTGAACTCCGTCTGAGGTTCTGAAAAGAAATCTGATTTTTCAAGTTCAGGAAGACTTTTTATGAGATGCGGTTCATCCACGATACCAACAGGTCGTTTATCGGCGGCTGAGAAGGAGAAAAACATCGAAAGCCCCATCATTAGCAGGATTCCCAGGGGTACAGCAAACAATGCGACCCAAAAACCACGTCGAAAAACATGGCGCTTGTATTCGTACTGCGCCACAAGCATCATTTTATTCATTTTGGATTTTCCCTTCGTTCACGACGCGGATAAAGACTTCATCCAGGCTGGGTGTGGCAATTTCGAAGCTTTTCAGGTTCACACCATGGCTTACCAGCGTATTGAGGAGGTCCTGAGGCATCACTCCTTCCTGAGGGGTCAACTTAAGGGTCAAGCCATTTTCTTCGACTGAAGCAATTCCTGGCATGCCCTGGGGTAAATTGGCATCCGAGTTAATCAGGATGGCGTTGGTTGTAAACTGATCGCGAATTTCATGCAAATCACCATACAACAAAACCTGGCCTTTATCGATCAGAACGATACGGTCGCACAGGGTCTCAACCTGGTTCATCTGGTGTGTGCTCATGATGATGGTTTTGCCAGCTTCGCGTTGCTCGCGGAGGATATCCTTTACCAACTGCGTGTTGACGGGGTCGAGGGCGCTGAAGGGCTCATCGATAATGAGAACTTGCGGGTCGTGAATGAGCGTTGCAATCAGTTGAGCTTTTTGCTGCATACCCTTGCTCAGTTCCTTCATTTTCTTCTTTTTGTAATCAGTCAGGGCAAATTTTTCCAGGTAACCGGGCAGTTTAGCCGCGATTTGATCCTGTGTCATGCCTTTTAGCGTGGCCAGATAGCTAAGGCAGCGTTCTACCTGAACATCCTGATAAAGACCGCGTTCTTCGGGTAAATAGCCCACGTGATTCTTTTTGGCTTCACTCATTGGTCCATTCAGAATGGAAACTGAGCCTGAATCCTGACGGTAAATGTCGAGTATGATGCGGATGGTCGTGGTCTTACCGGAGCCATTAGGGCCCAGCAAGCCGAAAATTTCGCCCGGGTTAACATCAAAGCTGACATCCTTTACAGCCTCGATATTCCCAAAGCGCTTGGAAATGTGTGCAACACTTACAGTTGGCATAATGCTCCTTTTATGGATCTGACTGTCTTAAGTATAACTTTGTTAACAAAACAAGGGTTTAAGGTCCTTCTAAATTCACCTTAAGTTTAGATTGAGTTTCAAATATTTACCCTATAGAATCTACTTAGAATATCGTTTTATTAACA
>CAYVRH010000008.1:0-16028 GCA_964452955.1 uncultured Anaerolineaceae bacterium
GATACAATTCAGGCATAACTCACCATTTTGAAAGAGGATCCACATGTCAGTTTCTGAACCAATCGGCGTCAAAGTTCCTGAAATTTTGCTTCCAAAAGCGGATATCAACCCAACCAAGTGGGCTGTAATCGCCTGCGATCAATTTACCTCCCAACCTGAGTACTGGGAAGATGTTGCCAATCTTGTCGGGGATTGCCCTTCAACTTTGCATATGATCCTGCCTGAAGTTTGGCTGCATGCCAATGATGTGGCCGAACGAATAGCCAAAAGCCAGGCCATCATGCAAGATTACCTCAAAGCAGACTTATTTGAACACAAGAATGGATTCATTTTGGTCGAACGCACCAATTCCGGTAAAGTTCAGACCGGCTTGATGGTAGCGCTGGACCTTGAAACTTATGATTTCAACAAAGGGTCGCAGACATTGATCCGGGCGACCGAGGGCACAATTCTGGACCGCCTGCCCCCACGGATGCAAGTCAGGCGCGGCGCCAGCCTGGAAATGCCCCACATCATGGTGCTTTATGATGACCAGGCAAATGTGGTTCTCAAAGACGTTCAGCAAGTGAAATCATCGCTGGAAGTTTGTTACGACTTTGACCTGATGCAAGGCAGCGGCCACCTCAAAGGCTATCTGGTGGATGATGTCCGCCTGGTGGAAAGCATCACCAGCCACCTCGCTCAGCTCATCAAACCAGAATACTATACGCAGCGCTACGGAAATGTTGACGCAGACCACCCACTTCTTTTTGCGATGGGCGATGGTAACCACTCCCTGGCAACCGCGAAAGCCATCTGGGAAGAACTAAAACCCAGCGTTGGCATGGACCATCCTGCCCGGTATGCTCTGGTAGAACTTGTGAATCTGCACGATCCAGCCTTGCAATTTGAAGGCATTCACCGCGTTCTCTTCAACGTGGATAAGAACTTTTTATCTTCCATGCTTGAAACATGGCAAGGACATGTCAGTATGGTCCCAGTACACAGCCTGGCCGCGATGACCCGGCGTGTCAATGAAGCCGGAAAAGACCAGCAGGTCTTCGGGATTATCAACATCAATGGTTATCAGCTGGTTGAACTCAACGGCCTTTCCCAAAACCTAGCGGTTGGCAATCTGCAAGCCTTTCTTGACGAGTACCTCAAAACGCATCCAGAAACCAAGATCGATTACGTGCATGGGGATGATGTGGTGGATGAGCTTGGAAAGAAATTTGGCAATATCGGCTTTTATTTGCCAGCCATTCCCAAAAGTTCATTCTTTAAAACCGTAATTGTCGATGGTGCCCTTCCCCGAAAGACCTTTTCCATGGGGCATGCCAAAGACAAACGCTTCTACATGGAATGCCGGAAGATTGTTCCCTCAATTTCTTGACACATCGAACAATTGTGCTAATATTAACCTACACGACTTAAGCGGAGAATACGATGGCAGCAAAAAAGCCCACAATCCAAAATCCTGATTTGAACGATAACCTCAACGAAGCCAAGAAGGCCGTGCTTGATCGCGCACTGCATGACATCGTCAAGAAATATGGTGAAGGTAGCATCATGCGCCTCGGTGAAGCCCACCAGATGCAGGTCGAAGCCATCCCGACTGGCTCGCTTTCATTGGACCTTGCGCTTGGCGTTGGCGGCATTCCGCGAGGAAGAATCACTGAAATTTTCGGACCGGAATCATCCGGCAAGACTACGCTCTGCCAGCACATTGTGGCAGAAAGCCAGCAGCAAGGCGGTACGGCAGCTTTCATCGACATGGAACACGCCTTGGATCCTTCTTATGCCGCTAAATGCGGTGTCAACGTGGATGAACTGCTGATTTCCCAACCAGATACGGGCGAACAAGCCCTGGAGATTTGTGAAACCTTGGTGCGATCCGGTGCCGTGGATCTGGTGGTCGTCGACTCGGTGGCAGCCCTGGTGCCCCGCTCTGAAATTGACGGAGACATGGGCGACCCTACCATGGGCGTTCAAGCAAGGTTGATGTCGCAGGCCTTGCGCAAACTTTCCGGTTCCATCAATCAAACCAAAACCGCAGTCATCTTTACCAATCAATTACGTCAGAAGATTGGCGTTATGTTTGGAAATCCTGAAACCACAACCGGCGGCATGGCGCTCAAGTTCTATGCCTCTGTACGCCTGGATGTTCGACGGGTGCAATCGATCAAAGTGGGTGCTGAAATAGTTGGCAACCGCGTGCGCGTGCGTGTGGTCAAAAATAAAGTTTCCGCCCCATTCCGAACTGCCGAATTCGACATCATGTACAACGAAGGCATTTCCAAAGCCGGTGACCTCTTGGACCTGGCCACTAGCCTTGAAGTAATTGATAAGCGCGGGTCCTTCTATTCTTATAAAGAAAGCCGCCTTGGTCAGGGGCGTGAAGCTTCAAAGAACTATCTGCAACAGAACCCTGAGATCATGAAGGAAATTGAAATGCAGGTTCGTAGCCTGGGTAACACAGAGGTTTTGACAGGCGCTTTTGATGGGCAGATTTCTGATAACGATCGAGATGAAGGCGGAGATTACTAATTTCGTACTATTCAACGAGCAAAAATCTTGATATCAATACCAGATCTCGGTCTGAAATTGATTTTCAAATTACAAGATTACTAAAATGCAAAAAATGCCCGGGTGATGCCGGGCATTATTTTAACATTTTTCTAGGAAGCTTAAAAATTAAGTTTTGAATTATTAGGTACCTTCCTGCCAGGAACCCAAATATTTGACCTGTTCAGGAGTGAGCACATCCAGCTTGACGCCCATGGCTTCCAGCTTAAGGCGGGCAATTTCGCGGTCGATCTCTTCTGGAACGTTGTAGACTTTCTTTTCAAGCTTGCCGGCGTTTTTAAGCATGTACTCGGCTGCCAGTGCTTGATTGGCGAATGACATGTCCATAACCGAGGCTGGGTGGCCTTCGGCGGCAGCAAGATTAATTAAGCGGCCTTCGCCAAGAATATTGATCGAGCGGCCATCTTCAAGGTGATATGCCTGAACAAAAGGCCGTACGAGCGATTTGTCTTTTGACATTTGCTCAAGAGCAGGAATATTGATTTCACAGTTAAAGTGACCTGAGTTGGCGATGATAGCACCGCTTTTCATCACTTCGAAGTGGTGCAGGTCGATGACGTTGATATCACCGGTAACCGTCACGAACACATCCCCTACTTTGGCAGCTTCGGCCATGGGCATGACCCTGAAACCGTCCATGACTGCTTCCAAAGCAACCACCGGGTCAACTTCGGTGACGATAACATTGGAGCCCATACCACGGGCACGCATAGCCAGACCGCGGCCACACCAACCATAACCTGCCACAACAAATGTTTTGCCAGCAAGCAGGATATTGGTTGCCCTTACAATGCCATCAATGGTGCTTTGGCCAGTGCCATAGCGGTTATCAAAGAAATGTTTGGTCATGGCATCATTGACGGCCATGACGGGGAATTCCAGCATGCCATCCATGGCCATGGCGCGCAGACGAATGACGCCAGTCGTGGTTTCTTCAGTTCCGCCAACTACATTGGGCAGCAGGTCACGATATTCTTTATGTAATGTGCTTACCAGGTCCGCCCCGTCATCCATTGTGATCTGTGGTTTATGGGCTAGCGCTGAATGTAAATTTTTATAGTAAGTGGCATCATCTTCGCCTTTGATGGCAAATACCGGGATCTCGTATTGGGACACTAACGCTGCTGCCACATCATCCTGTGTGGAAAGTGGATTGGAAGCTGTGATCACGATATCCGCGCCACCGACCTGAAGTACCCGCAGTAAATTTGCGGTTTCCGTAGTGACATGCATACAGCAAGACATCCTGATGCCGTCAAAAGGCTTTTCATTCTTAAAACGCTTTGCTAACGAAGTCAGAACTGGCATCTCACGTTCAGCCCAGTCCATTCTTCTACGTCCGCCTTCTGCGAGGCTAATATCCAGAATATTATAATTTTGCATTGAATCTCCGATTATTCTTTCTCTTGATTGATTGTGTCCAGCAAACCTTGATCATCAAAGGTTTGGCGATAATACGTCTTGAACTCTTGCCAGGTGAAGGTGTGTTCCTGTGTGCCGTGTTCTGCCAGGCAATAGGCCGCTGTAGTGGCGCCCATCTCGGCACAGATCTTCATAGGCCAACCCAACAAATAACCCCGCAAGAATCCACCTCTAAAGGCGTCTCCCACACCGGTAGGGTCAATAACTTTAACCTCCGGTATAACAGGAACCACGATATCCTCGCGTTTTGTTACAACGCGGGCACCTTCTTTTCCTAATGTTACCACGCAGAATTCGGGGGAATACAAGATCTCATCCGGGTCCATACAAGACCCTTTCTGCAATAATTCAAACTCATACTCATTTACAAAAAGGCCAAAGGCCTTCTCCACACCCTTACAAAGCATTGCTTTATCCATGCGCACGATTTGCTGACCTGGGTCAAAAATCATCTTAAGACCTAATTCTGAACACTCGTCCATGTAACGGTTCATCGCGCGTGGGTCCGTAGGGGATACCATCACAAGATCACCCACTTCATAATTTGCCTCGCGCAGAGACATCTCCGCCGAATCGGCCATTGCGCCAGTATAAAAAGACGCGATCTGCGACTGAGCCAGATCGGTGTTCTGGAAGAAGGAAGCTGTAAATTTTTCACTGTCCACGAAGACGCCACTGGTATCGACTCCAGCAGCTCTCAGATGCCGGTCAAAGTCCCCAAAATCCTGGCCAGCGGCTGAATACAGGTAAGGTTTTCCGCCGACTAGAGCCATATTATAGGCAATATTCGCGCCCACCCCACCATAACGCTTGACCATATCTTCTACAAGGAAAGATAAACTAATTTTGTCCAAAGATTCCGGCAGGATGTGGTCCTTGAAGTAACCCGGAAAGTACATGAGGTAATCGAAGGCGATGGAACCGGTAAGGATAACTTTCATTGCGTCCTCCCATAATTATTCAATACTGAAATACTTCTAAAGAATGGCGGGTACAAAACACCCTTCTCAGTAACCAGCGCGTCAATCAGGCGATGAGGAGTCACATCAAACGCGTAATTTAAAGCCCTTGCGTTTTCAGGTGCAACTGGAAGCCCATTTTGATTTATGTTCAGAATCTCATCTCCACTGCGCTCTTCTATAGTAACTGATTCTCCGTTTGGACAATTAAAGTCAATCGTCGAAATCGGCAAAGCCGCGTATGCAGGAATACCATTATCATAAGCTGCCAAAGCCAGCATGTAAGTACCAATTTTGTTGACCACATCCCCATTCGAGGTTACCCGATCAGCACCAAAGAATACTTTTTCCACGCGTCCAAGCCGCATCAGGTAGCCAGAGCTTGAATCTGTGATGATTTCATATGGGATTTTGTATTGTTCCAACTCCCATGCAGTCAGGCGGGAGCCCTGCAATCGGGGGCGAGTCTCATCGACGTAGACGTGGATGCGCTTACCCTGTTCGTGTGCCATACGGATGCAACCCAACGCGGTGCCGTAATCCACAGAAGCCAGCGCGCCGGTATTGCAATGATGGATGATGTGATCCCCATCATTAATCAAATCTGCGCCGTTGCGTGCGATGGCAAGATTAGTAGCTACATCCTCTTCAGCCTTTTGGTTGGCAAGATCGAGCAGAGCAGCGCTCAATTCTTCGCTGCTTCCAGTGAAATTATTAATCAATTTTGTGGAAGCCTCAACTGCCCACGCCAGGTTTACAGCGGTTGGACGGGCAAAACTGAGATGTTTGGCATACTGTATGAGGCGATCCTTCATCGAGGTTAGTGGTTCAGCATCAAGTTCTCTGGCCTTTAAGGCCATCGCGTAAAATGCCGATACGCCGATAATGGGAGCCCCTCTGACCACCATTGTCTTAATGGCAGTTCGGATCTCATCAGCTTGTCTAAACTCGATTATGGAAAATTCGCCAGGTAATCTGGATTGGTCGATTGCCTGAACAAAGCCTTTTTCTTGATTCCACTCTATAGATCGCATCGTTCTCCAATAAAAGACGCCCCTGGGGGCGTCCCTTAAAAGTTTACCATATAGCGCGGACAGACAGAGAGATTTTTTACATAAAAGTCAAATCGTAGAAGCATTTATAATCGTAGAATGCGATCACGTTCTTCCTCAATCAGCTGGATATCCATTGGGTTCCTTGTAGTAGCTGCCTTACTGCTGGTACTTCAACTTGTTCGCTATAGTAGTATACGTGCCGCGATGCCAACTGGGATGAAAATCGCCGGGGTCTCTGTAGGTGGATTAAGCCCTGAAGAAGCCGCCGATCGCCTTAACCAGGTTTTTCTCTCACCCATTGAACTGCGGATCGAGAACTCACGTATTCAAGCCCGTCCTGCTATTCTAGGGTACCGGCTAAAACTTGAAAATATGTTGGCCGCTGCGGATAAACAGCGCACCAGTCTTTCTTTTTGGATCGGCTTTTGGCGCTTCCTCTGGAACCAACAAGTTAGTTCTGAAGACATTCCGCTGCAATACGAGCTGGATAAAATTCGTCTGAAGGATTTCCTTCAATCCGAAATTGCTGCCCGTTATGAGCGCCCAGCCCTGACTGCTTTGCCAGTGCCTGGGGAGGTAAGCTTCAACACCCAGTTGGGTGGCACCAAGATCAACTATGAAAATTCAATTTCCCGGATTGAAACCGCCCTGAACTCCAGGGATAACCGGGTTGTGGTCATGGATATCATAGCGACCTCTGCGCTAAAACCGACCTTCAACGCGCTCGAATTCAGCCTGCAGGCCATCATCGACGAATCTTCATATGATGGCATGGTTGAGATTTACCTGAAAGACCTGCAAAATGGAAAATTAATCCACTTTACGCGCCGGCGGGATGAAATCGAAAACACACCGGTGAATGTGGCTTATTCCTCGTGGTCAACCATCAAGATTCCGATCCTGGTTTCAACTTTCTCCCGGCGCGAAGCCCCTTATGACCAAGCGTTATTGTCGGATATCGCCTTGATGATCGAACAATCTGATAACAGCGCTTCTGATACCGTCGCTCAAGAAGGAGTGGATAAGATCAGAGGCCCCTTATTTATCTCGGAAGATATGTTTTCCCTGGGTCTGCAAAATACCTATTGGGCTGGTTACTTCAAATTAGGTTCTCCCATGCTCCAGGCTTTTAAAACGCCTGCCAACCAGAGGACTGATATTGACACCAACGCAGATCCATACGCCCAAACCACCCCTGCAGACATGGGTATGCTCTTGGAAGACCTTTATTATTGCAATAAAAACTTTGGGGGTGCATTCCCGTTGGTCTTTGAAGGCAGGGTAACACAAGCGGAATGCAAGTTAATGGTCGATTACCTGAGTAAAGATAATATCGGGCAGTTAATCCAGGCCGGTGTTCCAGCCTCAACCGTTGTGGCTCATAAGCATGGCTGGGCAGTTGAAGTTGCGGACGGGTACATCCACACAATTGCAGATACTGGCATTGTCTACACGAAAGGAGGCGATTTTATCCTCAGTATTTTTGCCTTTCACCCAGTTCAGGCCATATTTGACACGGTCAACCAATTATTCGCTGACTTGGCTGGTGCTGCCTACAATTACTATAATTTGGAGATTCCGACTTCACAATAAGGCGGAATGCTGTTGTATAATCACGCCTACGCCCCTGTAGCTCAATGGACAGAGTAATAGACTTCGAATCTATCGGTTGCGCGTTCGAGTCGCGCCGGGGGCATTCAAGTCCTCAAAGTATTAGTTTTGCTATCAATCCCAACTAATTTGATCAACGAATTTCAGGCACGCCAGCTTCAAGCTTGATGACCCGATCTGCCAATTTCAAAGCTTGTTCCAGCGAGTGTGTAGCAAAAATCAAAGTAGCCTTATTCGCTCGCACGTAATCCGCAATCACGCTGTCGATCTGTTCGCGCCCTCGCAAATCTACTGGAGCTGTTGGTTCATCCAAGAGCACTAGATCAGCCCTCACAAGCAGTAAACGGGCGATAGCCACGCGTTGAGCTTCTCCCCCGGAAAGTTTTTCTGCATCCTGCTTTTCAAAACCATGCATTCCAACCGCGTCAATAGCCTGCTGGATTAAGTTGTGATTTTTCTCTGATTCAGTTGCCGCAAGGGCTACATTTTGCCAGACTGGCAATCTAAAAAGGTAAGGCCGCTGGGGAAGATAAGCAAGCTTTTTACCTTCCAAACCCGCAATATTACCTTCAGAAGGTTTGATGACCCCCGCCAACAAGCGTAATAAAGTGGTCTTGCCACTTCCATTCTCACCGATCAGTGCATAAGATTGGCCGTCTTCAAAGCTGATCGAATCCAATTCCAAAATCAGTTTTCCTTTACGCCTGACCTTTATTCCGCTTAGTTCAATCATCTGATACCTTTGATCTCAGCGATTGCACAGCAAAATTAACCACAAAAGCGATGATTAGCAGAACCAGCCCAAGAGCCAGCGCTTGTTCAAACTGTCCCATATTGGTTTGCATCATGATGGCAGTGGTTATGACCCTGGTTTTATACTGGATATTACCGCCAACCATCTGTACGGCGCCTACTTCAGCTATGGAGCGTCCAAAACCAGCCAGAATATTGAGAAGGTAATCTCGCTTGAAATCGTTAAGCACCAAGCGCAGTTTCTTCCCTGAAGGAATACCTAGGCCAAGGCACGTCTCGTTAATCGCGCCAGCATTGAGGGAAATCAAGTTAGCAGTCATACCGGTGATAATTGGAGAAATCAGGATAATCTGTGCTATTACCATGGCAGGCAGAGAAAATAACAGGTTTAGCCTGCCGAGCGGTCCACTGTGCGAGAGTAGCAAAAAGACCAACAAACCCACCAGCACTGGGGGTAAACCCATAAGGGTACTGTTCACCTTTAACCAGGTCTTCTTACCCTTAAACTCTGTGAGTCCCAACCATGTACCCAAAGGAATGCCAATAGCCGCCGAAATCACGGTGCTAAATATTGACATTACCAGTGTCAAGCCAATTATTTCCCTCAGTTCGGGGTTTGGTCCGAATAGTTGGTAGAGAATTTCTTGCATCAGGAAGGGGGCGGTTTTGCCGCCCCCTACTCCAAACTAGTCAAGATTGAAGAACAAGGCTTGCCCATACTGCTCAATGCCGTACTTGGCAATCAATTCCCGGGCTTTATCGGTCTTAATCCAATCGATAAATGCTTGCGCTCCTTGGATGTTGGTCTCGGCAAAGCGCTTGGTGGAAATGGCAATCATGGAATAGGTATTCTTCATGTCAGCCACGTCCTCAAGCAGGATTTCAAGCTTGCCTTTGTTTGCCAGGTAGGTTGCCTTATCGGAAAGAGTATAAGCCTGCATCTCGCTGGCAGTATTCAGCGCCTGGCCCATACCCGCGCCAATATTCTGGTACCAGGTATCTTTGGCGGGGTCTGGTTCCAGACCTGCATCCTTCCAGATCTTGAGTTCAGCGTTATTGGTGCCGCTCTTGTCTCCGCGGGTAATAAAGGTTGCGCCCTTCTCGGCAATCTTTTTGAAAGCCTCAACAGCTGTGGCTGAACCTTTGATCCCTGCGGGGTCATCAACCGGACCAACAATCACAAAGAAATTGTACATAAAAGGGATGCGTACTTCTTCGAAACCCTGTCCAATAAATGCTTCCTCAGCGGATTTCGAGTGGACCAGCAGAATGTCAGCATCGCCCGTCTCACCCTTCTTAATGGCAGCACCAGTGCCTGCAGAAGTGATCTCGAGCTTGTATCCAGTAGCTTTTTCAAATTCTGGCTGGAGGTAGGCCATCAGGCCGGAGTCATTGACGGATGTGGTAGTAGACATCCGGATGGGTTTCTTTTCTGCTTGGACCTGACAACCAATTGCCCCGATCAGCAAAACACCCATCATTAAAAACAGAAACAACTTTCTCATATCGTCTCCTTTCCAAAAGGGAGGCAGGCTCGTTTCCGCGCCCACCCTCGAGCCATGGACTTTGGGATTATTCATGGCTACCGCTCTTTCCACCCTGGTTTTCGCTTTAGGCAGGAAGAGTCGAAGAACTTTTATGATTATATGTGAAATTTATCGCATTGTGGTCTATTCAGGCAATTTTGGCGTGGCACATTCATAGGCTTCGCCGCGCAAAGTTTCGATGGCGTGGCCAAGCGCTGGTAATAGCACATCCAAGCATTCCACTGCGGCCTTAGGGCTGCCCGGTAAATTAACAATCAGCGTTTGCTTGCGGATGCCGGCTTCAGCCCGGCTAAGCATGGCATGCGGAGTGATCTTAAGACTGGCCGCGCGCATGGCTTCAGGAATTCCAGGTGTACGCCTTTCGATTACAGACAAGGTTGCTTCGGGCGTAAAATCCCTGGGCGCGAATCCGGTGCCGCCCGTGGTCAAAACTAGGTCTGCTTCGTGATTATCAGCAATCTGCCGCAAGTTTTCTGCCAGTAAATCCTTATCGTCCGGCAGGAGGAGTGTACGAGCAACCTCAGCCTTATTATTAAGTGCCTGAACCAAGGCAGGACCACTTTTATCTTCACGTAATCCGGCAAAACCTTTATCGCTCAAGGTGATGATAATGGCTTTGATTGGCAAGATAACTTCAATCGCATCACCAGCTTTGATGTTGCCACCATGCAAAACTCTGGTGAATACGCCATCTGTCGGCATAACACACATGCCTACTTGCTGAAAGATCTGGCAACCATGATGGCATTCTTTGCCAATCTGGGTAAGTTCGAGTAAACAATCGCCAACCTTAAATCTTGTTCCAATCGGGTAATGATAAAGGTCAAGCCCGTTTGTTGTGATGTTTTCAGCAAAGACCCCAGGCAACAAACCTTTTGCCCCACGGTCAACCATTTTCTGGACGCTGGTTTGATCGAGTAAACTTATTTGCCGGTGCCAATCCCCCGCGTGGGCATCACCAACCATCCCTTTTTCGTTAACTGTCACACCTTCACTTACGGAGTGTTTAATGGTTCCTTTTTTCTCGCTGATGTTTACCGCGATAACTTTTCCTTGCATTCATCCTCCAATATGGCTCATCCCACGTTCGAGCCTCATTTTTCCAAATTCGTGACCACAAGGTTTGTGATAAATAGCCTCGCGGATGCTTTCTTTTAAAGCTTCATAGCCTTGATCAATATATGGCAGCAAGTCTACTTCATCATTCCTGCCCAAACATGGCCGCAAAGTACCATCGCTCATAATGCGAATACGGTTGCAATCTCCGCAGAATTGATGTGAGATCGGGCTAATCAATCCGATTCTTCCCATATAGCCTGGAATCTGATAATCACTTGAGGGCTGTCCAAAGTAGCGCGGCGGGATTTTTATCAATTCTGGGAATTGACTGAGAATAAAATCGCTGCTCACCCGTTTGGCGGCAGCCATGGGGTTGACTCCAATTTCCATGTATTCGATAAACCGGATATCGATGGGCATATTCTTAGCCAGGGCTATAAAATCCCCTATCTCATTATCATTCACGCCTTTCACCAACACAGCATTCAGCTTGATGGGCAATAGTCCGCATTTTATCGCGGCCTGAACACCGGAAAGAACTTTATCCACATCACCACCGGTAAGCAGCTTAAATTTCTCCGTGTCCAGAGAATCCAGGCTGACGTTTACCCGGTCCAAGCCAGCAGCTTTTAATCTGGCTGCCTGGTTTGCCAGGTCTTGAGCGTTGGTAGTGAGTGAAATGTCTTTTATGGCCGGGATGGCGCGAATCCCTTGAATGATTTGAGTGAGGTCTCGCCGCAGAAGGGGTTCACCTCCTGTCAACCGAACGCGCTCAATACCAAGTTCTGAACATGCCCGCACAATTTCAACCATCTGATCTGCGGAGAGTTCGTTTTCCTTTGGGCAAAGGTCCTCGCCTGCGCGGCAGTAGGCACAGCGTAATTGACATCTCTCAGTAACAGAGAGACGTAAGTAGCTGATCCTGCGGTTGTACTGGTCGATCATTCAGGAATGTCCCACTCAAAGGTACCAGATTTTCCACCTTCTTTGTGTACTAGGTGGATGTCATCGATGCTCATGCGTTTATCTACAGCTTTAGCCATATCATAAATGGTCAGGGCAGCTACGCTAACCGCGGTCAGGGCTTCCATTTCCACGCCGGTTTGGTAAAAGGTCTTGGCAATTGCGGTAATTTCAATCGCGTTGTTTTCGATATCCTCAAAGTCTATACTGACTGCACTCAATGGAAGCGAATGGCAGAGTGGAATCAGTTGATCGGTTCTTTTAGCAGCCATGATACCGGCAATTCTGGCAACAGCCAGGGCATCTCCCTTCTTAAGTGCGTTTTCACGTATCTTCTTTAGGGTTTCTGGTGCCATTGTGATGATTCCAGTGGCGACAGCTACTCTCTCAGTCGCAGTTTTTTGGCTTATATCAACCATTTTGGCTTTGCCTTCATGATCCAGATGCGTTAATTCCATGGAATGATTTCTCCCGGGTTTTCAACCACATATCCGCCAAGCTCTTCCAACCGATCCTTCAGCGCTGTGCTTGCCAGCACTTCTCTGAAATGTTGCATGGTTTCCAACTGCATGGCCTCTTCAAGCACCAACAAATCATAACGCTCCTGCCAAAGAGGAACAAATTCCAGATTATAGATCTTTGCAGCTGAAAAAATGCCCAACCCCGCGTCAGCAGTCCCCGCAGCGATTGCGGCTGCCACCGCAGTATGAGTGATCTCTTCGCGTTGATAACCCTGAATGATTGCCTGTTCCACAGCCTCTTTGCCCAAGAGATAATCAAGAAGTATGCGCGTACCGCTACCTTTTTGACGATTGACATAACTGAGGCCTGGCAGGTCCTTGATGCCCTGAATGGATTTTGGGTTGCCTGCTCTCACCATCAACCCCTGAGTGCGCAACACACCGCGCATCAGAATTACTTTCCCGTCAGGAAAATACTTTCTCAGGTAAGGAACATTGTAGGTTCCGCTGGATTCATCCAGTAAGTGGATGCCCCCCAGATGAGCTTCTCCGCGCTTGATGGCCATTATGGCGCCCATGCTGCCCACATGTGAAGAACTAACCCTTGCTGCTGGCCAGGATATTTTCATCAAATCAGAGATCTCATCGATCATTGGGTCATGGCTGCCAGTAACAACCAAGGCCTGCTTTACTTCGCGCGGGTCTTTTATTAGCCAGAGGTCAACATCCGAGCCGGCTTCGTATCCCTCCACATTCTGAGGGACTTCAATAATGCCGTCAGCTTTAATGAAAGAACTCACTACGCCCGCACCCCGGTTGAGTGGAACAGCAATCTGCTTGCCGCTCACTTCGCCCAGTTGGGCACGGATATATTCCTTGTACTTGAGTGAAGACATCAATTTTCTTGAGAGAGAGGGTTGCAGCATACGCTTTTCAAGACCAGCCTGATGAGTCATCAGATCCAAAACGGACTTCACGATTTCTTCCATAATGAGGATACCGGATACAGGGTAACCGGGCAGACCCACCATCGGGATGGTTCTTTCTTGCTCTTTTCTGAAACCCAAAATGGCGGGTTTTCCTGGCTTGATGGCGATACCATGAATAATCACAGTTCCCACCGCTTTGAAGGCCTCAGTGGCAAAATCCTTTTTTCCCGCGGAAGAGCCTGCATTCAGGATGACCAGATCATTCTCGTGGGAAGCTGCCTGCAAAGCGGCCTCAATCGAGGTTTGTTTATCGGGTACTATCCCATAAATTTTTACCTTGCAGCCCCACTCCTCCAACATGCCTTTGAAAATGGTTGAGTTGAACTCAATAATGGCACCAGGAGCGGGATTCTCGGTAGGGGAAACCAGTTCGTTGCCGGAGGGGATAAACCCCACCTGGACAACTTTGAGGACCGGCAAATCCAATACACCAGCCGCTAATAATGCGCCTTGCATAGCTGGGGTGATGCGCGTGAAAGAGGTCAAAATCATATCCCCCGCGCTGATATCTTCCCCAATCTGCCGAATGTTCTGCCAGGGTGTCGCCGGGCTGTAGAGCAAAACAGTCTCCCCCTGTTGAATAACATCCTCAACCATAACGACGCAATCCGCATCATTCGGCAGCGGATCGCCAGTGTTCACCCAGGTGAAGTCGCTATCAGCCAGGACAATTGGGGTGGACTCGCTTGCACCATAACTAAATTTTGCCTGGAGCGCGATGCCATCCATGGCACAGGCATTGTAGTGTGGGGCGCTTATCCGGGCATACACTGCCTGGCTGTTGATCCGCCCCAAAGCCTTCACTGTAAGAACATTTTCAGTAGTTAAATCCATACCGGATTTTGAAAGTGCGTCCAGATATTTCTGCCGGGCATCCTCAATTGGGTAATTGGTCAAGTATTCAAATGGCATTTGTCCTCACAATAGAATTACATTGACCACTGTGCCATCAGCTAGGCCTTCTGAATCCCGGGGGATACGGATGAATCCGTTGGCTCTGGAAACATTGGTAATCAAGCCTGATTTACTGGGAATGGGATAAGCCACGCCGTCTTCTACCCGGACAAGCAAGAATTCTTCACGGCCTTGATTAGAAGAATACGCAACAGACATTATTGCTGTAACAACGGTCTCTGAAGCTTGGGCCTGCATAAAATTAAGCAGAATCGGTTTGACAAGCATACGAGTGATGAAATAAGCCGCTACCGGGTTGCCAGGTAAACCAATAATTGGTTTACCATCGATATCAGCCACGATTGTAGGTTTGCCGGGTTTTACAGCCAGCCCGTGAGTGAGAATTTGGCCATGGCGTTCTATGACTCGCGCCAGATTGTCTCTGACCCCTACGGATGTTCCGCCTGAAACAAGCACGCAATCGGATGCAGCCCATAAATTGAGCAATGCATTTTCAAGCAAGGATTCTTGATCCTGGATAAATGCATGCAAAACGGGTTCAAAACCTAATTCTTTTGTAAAAGCCTCAAGTAGCGGTGAATTGACATCCCGGATTTGTCCAGAGATCGGCTTTTCTTCCGGCTTCACCAATTCATCGCCTGTTGAAAGAATGCCGATCTTGAGTTGCTTATATACTTCAACTTCGGTAACCCCTAAAGCAGCCAGCGAACCTATGTCCGCAGCATTCAGCTGATGACCAGTGTGGAATAAGGCTTCACCAGGTTTTCCATCATCGCCGCGAAAAATCATGTTTGAGCCTGGCGCTGCCGGTTTGAGAATGGCAATTTCTTCTTCAGCAAATTTCTCCGTATACTCGATCATCACTACGCAATCAGCGCCATCAGGCACATCCGCTCCGGTGGGAACAAGAACTGCAGACATTTTCTCTACGCGCATCAGGCTTTGTTTCCCCATTTCTACGCTGCCAATTAAGCGAAGTAAGCCCGGGTTTGATTCCGAACACCCACGCACATCTTCCGCACGGATTGCATAGCCATCCACCGTTGATCGGTTGAAATTCGGCACGAATTCAGCAAATTCAATACTTGTGCTTAAGTATCGGCCTAAAGCTTTTTCCAGCTTAACCTTTTCCACTCCAGGTTTGAAACCTGAAAAATGTTTTTTGGTCTGCGTAAGTGTATCAGCAAGCGGTATGACATTGAACATTTGGATTACCTGAAGATAAATATACACTAAGTTTATGGATAAATTTATGATTTCTCAAATGTATTCAGATAGTATTTACAAATTACTGATTCTTATGAAAAAAAACCTTGACCCACTTTGATCAAGCATGTATACTAAGACGGTTAATCAATAGCAAGTGTAAGGAGCACGAGATGACACCACTACCAAAACGCAAAAGCACTTCCGGTCGCCGCGATCGCCGTCGTGCGCATGATGCCCTCAAAGCCAGAAACAGTATCGCTTGCCCAAATTGCGGGGAAGTAATCCTGCCGCATCGTGTCTGCCCCAAATGTGGACAGTATCAAGGCCGCGAAGTCCTTGAAATTAGCAAAGCATAAAATTTCCTGACCGAAGAAAAAAGACCCTAGGGTCTTTTTTTATTTAATCGCTGTCTTCATAAAAAATGGTTCAAAAGCAGACAATAATTGTTTTGGCAAATAACCATGGATGCGAATCCCCTTCTCCAGGTTTTCGATGCTTAAGGCTTTTCCTTTTTCATGGA
>CAYVRH010000009.1:0-15313 GCA_964452955.1 uncultured Anaerolineaceae bacterium
CCATTTACAAATATGATGACAACTTCATGTCCTTTGTTCGCCGCAACATTGAGAAGAACGCCACCGGCAAAGCCACTTTGCTGATGAACGACTCTCAGAATGATCAGGCCAAGCAAAACGACCAGATCGACACCATGATTTCCAAGGGCGTTAAGTCATTGGCCATCAACCTTGTCGACCCACAGGCCGCCTCCGCCGTTATCACCAAAGCCCAGGCCGCTGGTCTCCCTGTTATCTTCTTCAACAAGGAACCCAGCAAGACCGATTTGGACTCCTATGACAAAGCCTGGTATGTTGGTACAACCTCAGCTGAATCCGGTGTGATGCAGGGCAAGATCATCGTCGACTCTTGGAAAGCGCATCCCGAGTGGGACACCAACAAAGATGGCAAGCTCCAGTACGTTCTGCTCAAAGGCGAACCTGGCCATCCCGATGCTGAAGCCCGCACCAAGTATGCTATCGACACCGTCAAAGAAGCTGGTATCGAAGTTGTAGAACTCGAACTCCAGACCGGCATGTGGGATTCCGCCAAAGCCAAAGACCTTGTTGATGCCTGGTACGCCAAGCATAAGGACGCCATTGAATACGTGGTTGCCAACAATGATGCCATGGCTCTCGGTGCGATCGCTTCCCTCAAAGCCAACGGTTTCTTCGGCGCTGACAAGAAAGTCATGCCCGTCGTCGGTGTGGATGCCATCCCGGATGCCCTCGCTGCTATCAAGGCTGGTGAACTTGTTGGTTCCGTCCTCAATGACGCCGCTAACCAGGGTAAAGCAACCTTCGATCTAGCTTACAATGTGGCTATGGGCAAGGACGTCCTTGCTGATACCGCCTGGAAACTTGATGAGAATAAGGCTGTCCGCGTACCTTACGTTGGAATCACCCTTGAGAACATCAAGATTGCGGAAGATAGCTACGCAAACTAAGAGTTTTGTCTTTTGAAAAAAGGATGCACTCCATGGAGTGCATCCTCTTGTATAATTATGGAAAATTATGATTCAGACAGGTGGAATAATGGAAACAAGTGTTGAAACGGCTCCCCCACTCGAGACTGAAGAGCGTGTTTACATCTTGGAAATGCACAACATTTCCAAGGCCTTCCCTGGCGTTCAAGCTTTGGATAATGTCCAATTGCAACTCAAACCTGGCTCCATCCATGCTTTGTTGGGAGAAAACGGCGCCGGAAAATCCACGCTGATGAAAGTTCTTTTTGGCATCTACGTAAAGGACTCGGGGGAAGTGAAACTGGATGGCAAAGAAGTAAATTTCCATTCAGCCGAACAAGCGCTTAAGAACGGCGTGTCAATGGTCCATCAGGAACTTAACCAGGTCCGTTCAACCCGTATCGTTGATAATTTATGGTTGGGCCGCTTTCCAATCAAAGGCCCCTTTATCGATGAACAAAAAATGGTGGATGACACCAAGCGCATTTTTGACTCGCTTGATATTCACCTGGACCCCCGCACCAAAATCAACGAACTGTCTGTGTCTTCCTGCCAAATGGTGGAGATTGCCAAAGCAGTCTCTTACAACGCCAAAATCATCGTCATGGATGAGCCCACCTCATCCCTTACTGAAAATGAAGTCGCTCACCTCTTCCGCATCCTGCGCAAACTCCGCGATTCAGGCACCGCAATTATTTATATCTCTCATAAAATGGAAGAAATTAAGCAAATCGCGGATGAAGTGACCATTTTCCGTGACGGTAAATATGTGGGCACCTACAACGCCAAAGAAATAACCATTGAAGATATCATCCGCAAGATGGTTGGGCGAAACTTTGAAAACTGGTTCCCACCAAAGACAAATGTACCCAGCGATGTGCTACTGGAAGTGAAGGACTTTACATCCACTAATCCCAGGTCATTTAAGCATGTCAATATCAATCTAAATAAAGGGGAAATTCTTGGCATCGCCGGCCTGGTTGGTTCCCAACGCACAGAATTAGTGGAGAGCATATTTGGATTCCGCTCCATTGCTTCCGGCAAATTGGTCAAGAATGGTAAGGAAATCGTTGTCCGGAACCCTCGGGAAGCCATTGAGAATGGTCTTGCACTGGTCACGGAAGAACGCCGGGCAACGGGCATTTTCAACGTTGCTGACATCACCTTCAACAGCATCATTTCAAACCTCAAGTCGTACGTTAATAAGTTCCCGCTCCTAAATGACAAAAAGATGCGCGCGGACACAGCTTGGGCTATCGGGGCAATGGCCATCAAAACACCCTCGCAAAAGACCAAGATCAAATCACTTTCAGGTGGTAACCAGCAAAAAGTAATTCTTGGGCGTTGGTTGCTCACCCAGCCTGAGATCTTGTTGATGGATGAGCCAACCCGGGGTATTGACGTTGGTGCAAAGTACGAAATCTACCAATTGATGATTAACCTCGCTAAGGAAGGCAAAGGCATCGTCATGGTTTCATCCGAAATGCCTGAATTGCTTGGTATTACCGATCGTATTGCTGTCATGTCCAACGGCCAACTGGCTGGTATCGTAAAAACTGCCGACACAACGCAAGAAGAAATCATGACCCTTGCGGCCAAATATCTGTAAAGGTGAGAAGAAAATGGAAAAAGCCATAACTTCGGAAATAAAAACAACAAAAAAGTTCAACTGGAAAGACTTTTTACTCAATAACGCCATTTCCATTATTCTGCTTTTGTTGCTGATCGTAATTGTAGCGATCGAGCCAGGCTTTTTGAATATTGTCAACTTCCGTAATATTCTCTCACAGGCCTCCACGCGTATGATTTTTGCCCTGGGTGTTGGCGGCATTATTATCGCCAAAGGTACTGACCTCTCCCTTGGCCGCCAGGTTGGCCTGGCTGCGGTCATTTCCGCATCCCTGATGCAGGCCACCGGTTATGCATACCGTATGTACCCAAACCTTCCGCGCTTACCCATTATCGTGCCAGTTTTAGTGGTCATCGCGATCACAGTACTCCTCAGCGCTATCAACGGTTTCGTGGTATCCAAGCTCAAGGTGGATCCCTTTGTTGCCACCCTTGGTATGCAAGTCATCGCTTTCGGTTTGACATCCATCTATTTTGACCGCCCTCCGTACGGAGCCCAACCGATCGGCGGGTTGGATAAAGATTTTCAGCAGTTTGCGCAAGGCTCCTTTAATATTTTCGGGGTTCCTATTCCCCACCTGATTATTTATGCCTTAATCGTTATCATCATTATTTGGGTTCTCTGGAATAAGACACGCTTCGGCAAAAACATGTACGCTGTTGGCGGTAACATTGAGGCTGCCACCGTTTCGGGCGTCAACGTCTTCAAGGCCCTGATGCTCACTTACATTCTTGCAGGGGTACTCTACGGCTTAGGCGGTGCGCTTGAAGCAGCTCGGATTGGTTCAGCAACCAACCGAACAGGTGAAGGTTACGAGTTGGATGCTATCGCTGCTTGTATCGTGGGAGGTCTCTCCTTCAACGGCGGTGTAGGTACCGTGCCAGGCATCATTTTTGGTACACTGATCTTCATGGTTATCACTTACGGTTTGAACTTCATCGGCATCAACCCCTACCTGCAGTATATCGTCAAAGGCCTCATCATCATCATTGCCGTGGCCATCGACTCGCGTAAATACAACAAGCGCTAGACTCAACACACAATTAAGGCAGGCTTAATGCCTGCCTTTTTTATTTAATCGGAATATTTCCAAATTATAAAGCCACAGGGATTCCTATCTTATATTAACAATGGAAGATTATCATTGTCTCTCAAATGCTATAATGACGCCAATATTCATTAAGAAACGAGAACCCATGCCCAAAACTACCGCCCCTTGCCCAAATTGCCGCCAGCCTATCACCCTGGAGCTCACCCGTTTGTTCGATATGAACACTGACCCTCAAGCCAAACAAAAATTGCTCTCCGGCCAAGCGAATTATTTCAGCTGCCCTGTCTGTAAAGCGCAAGGCATCTACCCTACCCCAGTGGTTTACCACGACCCCGATAAAGAACTTTTGCTCACCTTTTTCCCGCCTGAAGCCAACCTGCCGCAACCTGAGCAGGAAAAAATCATTGGTCCGCTCATCAAGAAGGCTGTGGATAACCTGCCGGCCGAAAAGCGCAAAGGCTACATTTTCCGCCCCCAAACCATGCTCAGCCAACAGCATCTTTTTGAACGCATCCTTGAAGCCGACGGTGTTACCCCTGAGATGTTAAAGGCCCAGCAGGAACAGTTGAATCTCATCCAATCCCTGGCCATGGCCAAGCCGGATGTATTACCTGAACTTATCAAACAAAATGATGCCAAAATTGACGAGGCATTCTTTTCAATGCTCAACCGTTTAGGCCAGGTTTCCGCTGCCAGTGGCGATCAACAAGGTGCCCAAGCGCTTTCCAACCTGCAAAAATCCTTGCTTGAGCATTCCACCTTTGGTAAGAAAGCTGCCGAAGATGCCCGCCAGGCACGTGCGGCCATTGAGGAACTGCAAAACCTCAGCAAGGCTGGCCTCACCCGTGAAGCCCTTCTAAATCTGCTGATAAAACATGCTGATTCCGAGGTAAAACTTTCAACGCTCACAGCAATGGCTCGTTCCGGAATGGATTACGATTTCTTCGCCTTGCTCACCGCCAAGCTCGAGGGTGCTCAAGGAGAAGACAAGCAAAAACTGGGCACACTGAGAGAGAATCTACTTCAGTTGACCCAGGAAATTGATGCAGAGCTAAAAATTGAGCTTGATGAAGCCCAAAAGCTGCTCGATGAACTTTTGAAATCCGATAAATTGGAAGAAGCCACCCAGGCTGCCTTACCCAAGATGAACCAGGCCTTTGGAGACGTTATCAATGCTGAAGCCCAAAAAGCCCAGGAAGCCCACGATGAAGCCAAACTCAAGAAGCTGGCCACTATCGTTAGTATTTTGCAATCCGCCAGTTCTTCTGGTGCGTATGTGCAACTAATTGAATTGCTTCTGCAGGCTAAAGATGAGTCGGAACGTAAAGAAATCTATGCGCAAGCCGGCGAATCAATTTCGGGAGAATTCATCTCGATGTTAGCCAACCTTATCGATCAAGTTGAGAAAGCAAAACAGCAACCTGAACTAGCCGAAAAACTCAAAGTCATCAGCAAAGAAGCTTTACGCTTCTCAATGGAACAGAATCTGAAAAAGGAAAACCCGGCTTAATGCGGCTTATTTTCCAAACGTAACCCGTGGCCCCGGACTGTGACTATATAGTCATAGCCTGGGTCCATTTGGTTAAGACGTTCCCGCAGCCTTCGAACCAGGGCATCAAAAGCCTGTTCAGTCACCCAATTGGCTTCATCACCCCACACTGCCTGAATCAAGGTTTCACGTGAAATTACTTCCCCATTTTTCCGTATGAGATATGCCAGTAACGCGAATTGCTGGGCTGAAAATGCCGGCGTTACTTCCGCCCCGCGCACCCACACGCGCTTAGAGTTATCGTCAACACGGATGCACAATAAGTTTTGTAATTCAGGGGGAAAGTCAGCCAATGGCAGCGTGGCATCGGATTCCAAATAGATGAAAGATTGACAGAATGCAATTTGTACCTCATCTTTTTCAAAGAGTTGCCGCGCCTCATGTAGTTTTTCCCCATTCACAAAAGTGCCATTCTTGCTGCCCAGATCTTCAACCCGGCTGACACCATTCCTGAACTCAAAATTAGCATGATGCCGTGAGACCTGGCGGTCATTCACAACTATATCACAGTCATCCCCCCGACCAATGAGAATATGGTCAGTCAAGATCCATTGTTGGCCATCCAGCTGGCCCCCGTTGGCAATGATGATAGGATATTCCAAACTTAGTACTTCCTTTCGACTATAATTGGTAATTATAATGCAGCCCTTTTCAAAGAGCCGCGTGTTTGAATTTTGAGCTAAAAAACGCCGAAATGCTCATTTCACTGGAAACTTATGACCTATGTGGTAGTCCCTGGAGCGGTCCTGCATGATCGCTACAAAACAGAAAAAGTTATAGGCCAGGGTGGTTCTGGCAACATTTACCTTGCCACCGACCAGCGCCTTACAGGCCGTAATTGCGCTGTCAAGCAGGTAAGTTACGATTCTCAACTCCCGCAGAATCTACTCGATGAATCCCGAGAACAATTTATGCGCGAGGCAACGGTTTTAGGCCGCCTGGACCACCCCAATCTGCCCAAGGTTTCAGACTTTTTCTCCATCGGTGATAGCGACTTCCTGGTCATGGATTATGTGCCGGGGGACGACCTGCGTGTGATGATCGCCAAAGCTGCCAGCGAAAACCGTTTTCTTTTTGAGGCTGAAGTGCTCAACTGGGCACTGCAAATTGGGGATGCCCTCGAGTACATGCACAACCAACAACCCTCTGTGGTTCACCGTGATATCAAGCCTTCCAACATCAAAGTCACTCCGCAAGGTCTTGTCAAACTGGTGGATTTCGGATTGGTTAAACTGCTTGCTCCGGGCGAGGTGACCATCACGATCCTGCAAGGTCAGGGTTCAGCTACTTACACCCCCCTCGAGCAGTACGGTGGGGAAAGCGACCATACCGACGCCCGCGCAGATATTTACGCTTTCGGTGCCACCCTCTACCACTTGCTTACCAACCGCACCCCACCCAACGTGCGGGATCGCTTTCTGGACCCCAAGAATTTGGTTGCGCCACGGGTCATAAACCCTGCTATTTCTCCACGCGTTGAAGATTCCATCCTTTGGGCCATGCAATTACACCCGGATGACCGGCCAAAAGACATCAAGACATTCATGAAAGCGCTTACGGGTGAAAGCACCAATCAGCTGCATCAAATCAGCCGGCTTTCGCAAGCGGGTGTTGCCCCTTCTGCTTATCGACCTTTGATGGGTAAATTGGAATGGCGTCTGGTGGCAGCTGCCGGCTTCTTCACCTTTATCAGCCTGCTGCTTACCCTGCTTCGCAATCTTTGATTACTAATCCTTTTTGGCAAGGCTTGTGGTTCTAAACCACCAAACCAAAGCCAGCAACCAGCCCAGGAATAAGCCCGTTACTGCTACCTGGGCAATAAACCACGAGCCTTCTTCTTTAATTAACGCCACAATGGAGCTAAATCCAAGGGTCAGGATTACGTAAGCGATCAAGCCGCCGACAAAAGAAGTTAGCATCGCCCGTAGACCCCAGGTCGCACTGCCCCACCAATAATAACCAATCAAATAAGCCAATCCTGCCCCAAGAATCAGAATCATGATCACAAGCAACCAGTCTTCCATGCGCGGATAACCGCTGGTGTTAGTCGAAGCTGAAGGCGTTGGCTCTGCGGTGAGCTGGGGCGTTGGCAAATCGGTTGGCGTCGGCATAGGGGTTACTGTTGGCTGTAAAGTTGGCGTCGCGGTCGGCATAATCACCTGGGCAAGACCACCTTCAGTATTTAGTACCAGCGTGTTTGAACTGATTGCCTTTCCAGACGATGCAGTAATTTCAAAGATGCCTTCACGATCAATGCGATACTCAACCGTCGCCAAACCTCCCCGGGTATAGCCAGTTATCTGTGAAATAATGAAATTCTCCGGTGCCAACATCACGTTGAAATCCACCTGGGTTCCATCCGGAACCTGGTTAGCATTCAGGTCAAATAAGGGGCCAGCCTGGATTTTCACCAATTCGCCCGTGCGAAATAGCGGTTGTGGTGCTTCTTCTGTGACAGCGCTTTGGGTCACTGCCACTGGCGTGCTATTGGGTCTGTTCGGTATAACCAGATTCACTGGGATGACCTGCCTGGAATCCGCAGCGGTCTGATCTTTCAGGTTGTAACTCACTGCAGCCAAACTTACTGGCAAGGCTCCTCTGGGGCTGAGCTCCTGCATCAGAATGCGCGCGGCTGCATCCACAAACGGCTGCGAGTTGCCGAGTAGCGCGTAGAAGGCACTCACCTTCGCGATTTCGGTCGAGTCCAGATAGTAGGGCTCACGAAAGGCAAAAACAAGCACTTTCTTGTTCATAAGCAATTCAGGTCGCTCAGAAAGCACGCGCTGTAAAAGGCTTGTCTGAGGCTGTCCTTCCAGTGTGTCTTGAATATTGAACACCACCCAGGTTGCCTGACTCAAGCTGTCTGGCAGTGTTTGATCAGCCAGTGCCATGTCGCCCTCAAGATAAGCCAGCAGTTCCGTGTTGGTGTATGCGCTCAATTGTCCTACGGTTAATTGCCGGGTTCCCTGAGGGCCGTAATAGCGCAGCAACGCGTTTTGTAAGCCTTTAGCATCCAGTACCGTCCGCCTATCGCAAGTTTGACAGAGTTTGAATTCGCGTGAATCGGTGAATGTAATAATCCTGTCTTCCAGGTTTGGGGCAGAAGGCAGAGCAATTTTCAAATCGTTGATATTGGGAGATATGAGCGTGGCAGCGCGCAAGGCCACTTCTGAAACCACCTGATTATTTTTTCCCAACGAGGTCAAGTTTCCTTCTGGAGTTAAAGCATTATCCAGGCTGAACTCTCCAAATAGCTTTTGCTTCGCGTTTACGATCCTGGTGACTGCCGCGTCTACCTTTTGGGCAAAAAATTTATCTTCGTTGTATTTTTGAACAAAAAACTGGTGGGTACGCAGCACACCTTCGTAAGCCGTAGCATCCACCGATGAAACAAAATTATTGGTTAAACGCGTGGTAGAGCAATATCATTCCCTGCCAGGAACGAAGTGCGGGCAACGGTCAAAATATCAAAGGTCTGCCCGGTGGCGTCAAAAAAAGAGCGCACAGCCGGGTTCCCCAAGCTATCACTCATCGTCAGCCCGCCTGCTTGCCGCCATTCCCGGATACCTTCCAGGCCAAGCAATTGTTCAAGACTGGTTGAGTCAAAGCTGATCGGTTTGGTACTCGGTTGCAAGATGCCCTGAAAACCGTTATAGCGGATGTGTGAAACTTGAAAGCCCTCAGGTTGTGAACTTTCTGCACCAAGACATAGCGCGAGGAAGGGAACCAGGTCCGTGTTTTGGAGTTGTTCCAAGCTTTTTTGCACAGACGAAATTTCAGTGAGGGGTGGCCGGTCAGCAGCTCCCAGCCCAGGGAAGTGCCCCGCGAATACCGCCAGTTTATCTTCACTGCCCGTATGCAAACCTTCAGTAAAGGCTTTGCCCATCTCACCCACCCAGTAAGGGTTGCCTCCAAAGCTTTGTGTTCCAGCAATTGCTGCAACCTGGCTCTGGTCTGTCTCTATCACATCCAAATTCGGACCAATGAAGAGGTTTATCCCCAGAGCCCGTAGTTCACTGCCAAGCACTTCCCCAGCTTGCTTTGCCAGATCGGTTGACCAGGTAGCCCCCAAAGCCAATGGCGATGGCTGCAATGACAAACCGTCCAGCAGGTAACCTCCCGCGTTTTCCAGGTTGGATTGCTCCAAGCCTACAAAAAGTGGTACGTACTGTGGCAATTGGTCAGGTGGATTAGCTGGGTCATTCGCCTGAGCGGATTGCCAGGCTGCTCTCTGCATGCTGGTGATAAAGTCCCTTGCCTGGCGTAAAGTATCAGTTGAAACAAAGTTGTCGTTCTCCTGCCGCAGGATTACTCCCCCAATTACCTGTTGTCGAATCAAATTGTTGATGTCAGACCCCAGCGAAGCTTTTGACCCATCAAAACTAACCACAAATAATTGCCCTACCTTCTCGGAAGTGCTCATGCCCTCGACAATGCTTTGCGCTGGAGGTTTGAAGTTTGAGCTGTTAGCGTTGGCAGGGCTGGCTACCACCCCAAGAAGGATGGTAAGCACCAGCCAAAGAGAGAACCAGCGCTGAGGACGCATTTCACCCAAAAAGCACTTGTCTTGCTTTGAGTGGATCGTTGGTGATAATCATATCCACACCCAGATCTTTTAAACGCAAAAGATCTTGCGGGTCATCCACCGTCCAGGGGTTCACCTGTTTCCTATTACCGTGAAGGCGTCGCATCAAATCCAGGTCAACATCCTCAAAATATGGGTGCAGGGCATCGTAAGCAAAAGCCATTCCCAATGCTCCGCGTAAAGGCGCGCCTCGTTTTCCGCCTTCAGTTAATAAACCACGCCTGATTTTTGGATTACAGCGTTTGGCAATCCGCAAATTGATGGGATTGAATGATGAGAGTAACACTGTTTCCTCAAGGCCAGCCTGCTCAATCAAAGCGATTACACGTTGGGTTAGATCATTGAAGGGCGCGTTAAGGTTTTTCAATTCAACGTTAATCAGCATCTTATTGCCAATCAGGTCAAAAACCTCTTCCAGCAAGGGTAAGGGTTCTGGCTTGGACCATTCGCCCTTGAATTTGGCCGCAGCATTCAAGGCTTTCAACTCAGCCCGATTCATGCTTGAAACCACTCCAAAGCCATCGGTTGTGCGGTCCACAACTTCATCATGCAGCACAAATAGCTCTTTGTCTGCTGAGAGCATTACATCCAGCTCAATGCCATCAGCTTTTTGCTCATATGCCAATTGGAATGCCCCCAGGGTGTTTTCTGGAGCCGATGCGCTTGCGCCGCGATGGGCAATAATTAAAGGAAAACGGGAATTATCTCGAGTATTCATGCCTTGATTATAGCATTCAATGCCCTTGCGGCCTTGCGAAGGCACGGTTAATGCAACCCTTCCTTTGTCATTTTTCTACTCAACCTAAGGCAGTTGCCCAAAGGAGAATGTATGTCGAAAATTACTGAAGTCATAAAGCGTAGCGGCGCAAAAGTGCCTTTCACGCCTGAAAGAATCACCAATGCGATTTACCGTGCGGCAATTGCAGTTGGAGGCCGTGACCGTGCCCAGGCTGAAGATCTTTCGAAACAGGTGGTTGCCCTGCTTGAAGCTAACACACCTGCTGACAGCATTCCCACGATTGAACAGATCCAGGACCTGGTTGAAAAAGTATTGATCGAAAATGGCCATGCCCGCGTTGCAAAAGCATACATTCTTTACCGGGATGAACGCGCCAGGCAGCGCAATCGGCGCAGCGAGGGCGATCCTTTACCCTCTGGCAATATCCCCTGGTCCAAGATCTGGTCTGTGCTGGACTGGTCGGTTGATCACGGCGTTAACTCAGTTGCCCTGTTGAACGAGAAAATCCTCAACGGCGGAATCAACGATGTGGTCACTTCGGCTGAAGCTGCTTATAACGAAGATGTGGAAAATGCCGCCAATCTTGTGCTTGGTCGCAAGGGCGAGGTGCGCATGGTCTTCGTGGCTGGTCCATCCAGCAGTGGCAAGACCACAACCACTATAAAACTCGGTGAAAAACTAGCCCAGGAAGGCTTGAAGTTAGTAACCCTCAACGTGGATCACTACTTCCATGACCTGGAAATGCACCCAAAAGATGAGTTTGGCGACTACGATTTTGAGACCCCACAAGCTCTTAATATGCCGCTCATTAACGAGCACCTGAGCCGCATGTTTGCGGGTGAAGAAGTGCGCATTCCTTTCTACGATTTCAAGACCGGTAAAAGCTTCCCCGACCAAACCCCGATGAAACTGGAGAAGAACGATATCATCCTGATTGACAGCCTACATGGGCTTTACCCTGAGATGACCAGGGACATTCCCGCGGAAATGAAATTCAAACTCTACATTGAACCTCTTCTCCAACTAAAAGACAAGCATGGCAAGTACGTCCGCTGGACTGATATCCGCCTGATCCGCCGTATGCTACGTGATTCTGCCCATCGGGCTTACGACCCCGAGCAAACCCTGCTGCACTGGCATTACGTACGTGATAGCGAATTGCGCCACATCATTCCCTTCATGAGCACTTGCGATACTATCGTAAGTTCAGCCATGCCTTATGAAATGCCAATCTACAAGCATAAAATGGCAGCTCAATTTGCAAAATGGGCGGAAAAGTTTGAAGGAGACCCGTTGCGGGAAGATGCCTATCTTCGGGCCGCGCGGGTCCATCAGCTTTTCGAGGAGTTGGAAGAGATCCCTGATGATTCGATCGTGCCGCCTAACTCTGTCATCCGCGAATTCATCGGTGGTGGCATTTACAAATACTAAGTAAATCCTGCAAAAAAGTCCTGGAAAACCAGGACTTTTTTTATTATTTATGGGCAAGATCCCCATGGCACCCAGGGTGCATCCTTGTCCTCCGGGTAATAATCTTCAGAATAGAGGTAATTCCCATCCAGATCGTAGCATGAGCTGTGGTACGAACATCCGCTTGCGTACATACGGTATTCCGTTTCACACTGCACGTTGCTGGGTACTTGTACGTTAAAAAAAGCAGTGTTTGTCCAAACAGATTGCTGGTGGGCTTCATCAGCAAAAAGTTCAATCTCCAGTGCGTCTCCTGGATTGAAGCGGGTGGGTGATTCGCAAATCATCTGGCGTGGGTTTTTGGGGTCTGGGTTGCAGACAAAATCTAATTCGTTGATCACACCGTATATGGTGGTTTCTCGTTCAGCATTCAAGAAGTAGACGACCGTCTTGTCTCCATCAAACCAGTAACGATAAAATCGGAAGAGTTCCGGGAATGGTGTGAATGGAATCAAAGTTGGTGTGAAGGTCGGTTCAGGGGTTGGTGTATCAGTCGGTAAAGGAGTCGCTGTTGGCAATGGCGTTGCCGTTGGAACCAATGTCGCGGTTGGCGGGAGAAGCGTTTCCGTTGGAACCAAAGTTGCTGTAGCTTGGGGAGTGGGTGCGGCACAGCCTGCAAGTAAAATAAGCAATAAGATCAAACTGAGAAATAATTTGGTTTTCATTGTCTCTCTTTGATAAAAATAATTCGGTCAATGGCTTATTGACCGAATTATTGTACCCCTAAACCGCTTCCATTCAGGTTGCTTTGCTCACATGCAATTCGTTCACTTTGCGGAAGTGGTATCCGTAAATGGCAAAAGTGATTGCCAATGCAAACTTCTCGGGCATCTTGAAGAGCGACCAGAAAAAGAGTTTCCAGTAGTATTTACGCTCCTGATATGGGCTCACAATGCCAATCTTCCAAATTGATCGGAAGAAAGCCAAAATTTCCTGGAACTCAATGGTTACCGCGTGGCGGGCTGGTTGGAATTCAGTTAGAAAAGTCTTGACCCGTTCAGTGTAATTTTTGGCGGAATAAATCGTATCCAGGATTTTGCGGTAGCCTTCTTTCAGCATCGCCGGCGGCATGATAGGTTTGATATTCGTTTCGCCGTCCACATTGTCGCCTGAATAATCCCAGGTTTCCAGCCGGCCCTCACGCAGCATGCGCTGATAAAGCCCGGTGCCAACGGGTGCTTGTAAAAGGCCTACCATCGCCGTCACAATGCCGCTTTTTTGGATGAAGCTTATCTGGCGCTCAAAGGTGTGTTGATCGTCATTGTCAAAGCCAACAATGAATCCGCCCATCACCTGCAATCCGCGGTTTTGCAATTTTCTGACTGCACCAACCAGGTCCCGGTTTCGATTTTGGCTCTTGTGACATTCCGTAAGGCTCTCATCATCCGGAGTCTCAATACCGATAAAGACCTGGGTAAATCCAGCTTCCACCATCAAGCGGATCAATTCATCATCATCCGAGAGATTGATGCTCGCCTCTGTAATGAAAAGGCAGCCCTTTTTCCCTTTACGCCAATTGACCAATGCTGGCAGCAAATCTTCTTTAAGCGCTTTTTTGTTGCCGATGAAATTATCGTCCACGACGAAGATGTTGCGCCGCCAGCCAAGATTGTAAAGGTCATCAATCTCTTTGATAAATTGTGCGGTTGTCTTCAAGCGCATCTGGTGCCCAAGTAAAGCAGTAACATTACAGAAATCACAGGCGAATGGGCAGCCGCGGGAATATTGCACGCTCATCGAATCATATTTATTGAGCTTCACCAACTCCCAAAGCGGGGTGGGAGCAGTACTGATATCCGCGAATTCAGCCGTCTCATAGACTCTGGCGGCCTTTCCAGCCTTGAAATCCTCGAGGAAACGCCGTAACGTGATTTCACCCTCGTTGAGAATTAAGTGGTCAACCGTACTGAATTCCTCCCTAGCCATCGTAAAGAGTGGACCACCAGCCAGAACGGTTTTGCCCTTGGCTTTTGCCCGTTCAATCACCTCGTGGGAAGATTTTTTTTGCACAATCATGGCACTGACCAAAACCCAATCCGCCCACTCAAGGTCGGAGTCCTTCAGTTCTTCGATATTCAGGTCCACCAAGCGTTTTTCCCACTCCCCGGGCAACATGGCCGCGATGGTCAGCAGACCCAAAGGTGGGGAGGAAGATTTTTTACGGATGAACTTCAGGGCATGTTTGAAGCTCCAGAACGTATCTGGGAACTCGGGATAAACAAGTAAAATTTTCATTGGATCCTTTTTCCTGGTTGATCAAGCTTCAATTTCCGGTTCAGCGGGCACGCTTTTTTCATCCTCTTTTGGCTTGGCTGGATTAGTTCTGGGGGTGCGTTTTTTCACTGCCGGCTTTTTTCCATTTGTGACCGACAACTCCTGCAAGGTCGTTTCTGTGATTTGGGCATTGATACGCCGGTACATTTTGGCCATTTCTGAAGCCGAATACGGCATCTCCTCCCGCAACCACCAGTAAATCAAAGCCAGCAAGGCGCCAGAAAGATAGGTCTCCAGAAAATCTTGTGGGTAACTGAATTCTTTTTGTGTCACTTGCCTGAACTGGTCCAGCCGTTCGCGCACCTTATCCCGGATGATGAGCTGCATTTGATTCGAGGCTATCGTGCCCCCTTTGCCAATCTCCATGATGCGGTAAAAATCGTAGTTTTCCTCAGCCAGGTTGAAAAGCTTTTCAATCGCCTTTTCTTCCAAAACCCCATCCTTGCTGCTGACAATCTGCGAGGTGGTGCCGATAAAATCCTCAAAGCGCTGGTTCATCAGATCTGTAAGCAAATCATCTTTTTCACGGTAGTGCAAATAGAAAGTTGCCCGCCCAAGATTCGCTTTATCGGTCACATCCTGGATGTTGAATTCGTCATAGCCTTGCTCCAGGATCAATTCATGCATGGCGTCCCGAAGTAATTTCCTTGTTCTTACAATGCGGCGATCATCTTTTTTTACCATGGCTATTCCTGTTCATAATTATTTTTTGTGTATATTTTTAGACTGCCGTCTATTATTGAATGATTATAAGTCCGGGTGTTTATTATCGTCAAGGCAATTCTCAAAATAATATAGAAATGTGGTTTCACGTTGACGGTATAATTTCTGTCATGCTTAAATCCCAATCGAAACAGCAATCCACCAACAACATTCTGGGTATGAATTTGGATGGCGAGCGCGTACTGCTCGTTTATGGCAGCCTGACTGGTAGCGTCTACGAGACCATGGCCGCGCCAATGCGCAGGGCAAAGGTAAAACCAATTAACACCGCCGGTATCTCTAAAATGCCGTGCGGCAAAATAAAACTGCCCACAAATACCCAGGGATTGTAGCCGAGCATGATAATCT
>CAYVRH010000010.1:0-14932 GCA_964452955.1 uncultured Anaerolineaceae bacterium
AGTATCTTCCACCAACATTTGAGGGTGCCTGAAAAGTACGCATGAACTTACGCTCGCGTGCCAGGGTTTCCAAGGTGGTGCCCGGGTCGGTAATCGCAATGAAATGATCTCCGGGGTGTTCTACGTGCAGGTCAATCAACTGCTGCCAGAAATAGTGGAACGCAGCATTGGTTTCGCTGGTTGAACCTGATTTGCTGGCCACGATGAAGACGGTTTTGCGTAAATCAACACTTGAAGCGCGCCATGCAATCTCATCTGGGTTGGTGGTATCGATGATTTGCAGGCGTAAGCCCTTGCCAGCAGGCACTTCTTTGGCAAAGGTCAAGCTGTAAACCTCGGGGGCGAGCGACGACCCCCCCATACCAAGCACAAACACATCTGTAAATCCAGCCTGGAGGCATAGATTGCGGAAACTCTCCAGACCGGCAATTTGTGAAAGCTGCGCACTTGGCAGGTCAAGCCAGCCGAGGCGGTTGCGGATTTCATCAAATTGAGCACGATCTTCAGTCCATAAAGTAGGGTCATGGTCAAAAAGCCGAGTGACCAATACATCTTCAGCTGCAGCGCAGACTGCCTGTTGGATGGGCTCAACCAAATGAACCAGTCCCTTCAGAGTCAGCTGTCGTTTGGTTTCTATAGTTCCGAGCAAGCTCAAGTAAGCTTGCTCGAATTTAAGAACCCCGTCGACTTCTAAAAAGGCTGTGATTTGCCCCAGGTCGATACCGAGGGACTGCAAACTTGCCAAATCTGTTCTGGCTGCTTCCAAATTTTTATCAATCTGAAGACCGACAGCCCCATGGTCGAGAAATGCGGCAAGTGTTTTGGGTGGGACGGTATTGACAGTACCCTTAGCTTCCAGCGAGTCGATATAGAGCGTATCAGAATATGCCGGGTCTTTGGTGCCAGTGGATGCCCAAAGTGGGTATTGCATCACTGCCCCAAGCTTTTCGAGGTGCTGGAAACGTTCAGTTTTTACAAGATCCTTCCAAGCCTGGTACGCCAATTTTGCGTTGGCAACAGCCACTTTACCCAGCAAATGCCCGGTTTCAACATCAGTCTCTTTTTGAAGATTTACAAGTGCTTGGTCAACATTGGTATCGATGCGCGAAATAAAGAATGAGCCAACCGACCGAATGTGGCGAATCTCCTCACCCTTGTTAAGGCGATCTTCAAGGCCAGCAAGGTAAGCCAGCATTACTTCTTTGTAGCGGTCAATTGAGAAGAGCAAGGTCGCGTTGATGTTGATGCCGTCACTCGTGAGTGTACGAACGGCTGTCAAACCTTCCTGCGTGGCAGGGACTTTGATCATGAGGTTCTTGCGGTTAACCTGAGCCCATAAAGAACGGGCGTCGCTAATGGTTGCCAAGGCATTATGAGCAAGTAATGGACTTACTTCAAGGCTAACAAAGCCATCATTGCCGCCGCTGGCTTCGTACAAAGGCTTAAAAAGATCGCAAGCCCTCTGGATATCTTCGATTACCAGGCGCGTGTAAATTTGTTCTTTATCCATCCCACTGGAAGCCAAAGTTTGTATGGCAGAGTCGTATGCACTGCCGCTGCCGATGGCTTTTTCAAAGATGCTTGGGTTTGAGGTTATGCCGTAAATCTGTCCGGCTTCGATCATCCGGGCGATCGAGCCATCCTCAAGCATGCTGCGTTCAATATTATCGTACCAAATCGATTGACCTAATTTATGTAGTTCTTTAGCACGTCCCATACCAATTACTCCTCTGATACCAATCGTTTGACGAGGTTCACAACTGTTTCTGGGGTAAAGCCAAACTTCTCCATCAGCAGGTTACCAGGTGCAGATGCGCCAAAATGGTCGATTCCAAAACTAAGGCCTTCACTGCCAACCCACTTTTGCCAACCGTTAACCACACCTGCTTCCAGGGAGAGCCGTTTTTTGAGTTCGGCGGGTAAAACCTCCTGTTGGTATTCCTTGCTTTGCTCGGAAAACACCTCCCAGGAAGGCATGGAGACAACGCGAACGGCAATCCCTTCGCTTTCAAGTGTTGGTACCGCCTTCAGGGCCAGTGAAACTTCAGAGCCGGTCGCGATAATCAGAGCTTTGGGTGCTTTTTCGGCAGTTTGGTAAATAACATAAGCTCCTTTTGCGGTACCGGAAGCGGGTGAATAGATTTCCCTATCCAGAGTGGGCAGGTTTTGACGTGTCAAAGCGAAAAGCACCGGGTTCTGCCGATGGGTTAGGGCGTACTTCCAGGCTTCCATGGTTTCGTTGGCATCTGCAGGGCGGAATACAGTCAGCCCCGGGATAAGCCGCAGGCTCATAAGTTGTTCAACAGGTTCATGAGTTGGGCCATCCTCACCAACGGCCACTGAATCGTGGGTGGTGACAAAAATGGTACCCATACCTGAGATGGCCGCAACGCGGATGGCAGGTCGCATGTAATCAGAAAAGACCAGGAATGTCGCACAGTACGGAATCAGCCCGCCATGAACCAGAATCCCGTTGCTGATGGCTGTCATACTGAGTTCACGCACGCCAAAATGAATATTTCTGCCAGATCTGTCTTCGGCAGTGAAGGCGGGGTAAGCTTCCATCCAGGTATTGTTGGAAGGGGCCAAATCTGCTGATCCTCCCAACAGCTCAGGTATTCTTGATGCGAGAGCATTAATGGATTTGTGGGAAGCTACGCGGGTAGCCATTCCCTTTGCATCCGCAGGGAAGACAGTCAACCCATCCTCCCAGTTTGCGGGGAGTTCCTGGTTGATGCGCCGTTGGAATTCTGCCGCAAGTTCAGGTTCTGCTTGCGCGTAAGCTGAAAGCGTTTCCACCCAGGCATTTTGGGCTGCCTCACCGGAGCTTATCGCCTGGCGGAATTCTGCAAGGACATCTTCCGGTGTGTAAAATAAAGGCTCAATCGGCCAATGGTGGTTGGTTTTTGCAGCATTGAGTTCTTCCCAGCCAGGAGGATTGCCATGACAGGCGGCGGTTCCTTGCTTGGTTGGCAGTCCGTACCCGATGACCGTCCGAACCATAATCAGGGATGGCCGGGGGTCCTTTTTAGCAAGTTGAATGGCCTGATCGATGGCTTCAACGTCATTGCCATCTGCAACCTTTTGCACATGCCATCCGAGCGCTTCAAATTTTTTACCGCGATCTTCGGTAAAGGCTAAGTCTGTGGACCCTTCAATCGAAATTTCATTGTCATCGTAAAGGTAGATGAGTTTTCCTAGCTTCAGGTGGCCGGCGAAGGAGGCTGCTTCGGTTGAGATTCCTTCCATCAGATCTCCATCAGTAACGATGGCATAGGTGTAATGATCTACAATATTGTGGCCATCCCGATTGAATTCTGCGGCCAAGTGCGCTTCAGCCAAGGCCATTCCAACACCGTTGGCAAAACCCTGACCTAAAGGCCCTGTGGTGGTTTCAACCCCTGGAGTAACTTTCCATTCTGGATGGCCAGGCGTCTTGGACTCCCACTGTCGGAATTGGGCTAGATCTTCTTTGCTGACGTTGTAACCAGTAAGATGCAGTAATGTGTAGAGTAGCATGGATCCATGCCCCCCGGAGAGGATAAAACGGTCCCGATCAGGCCAATTGGGGTCCAGCGGATTATGCTTCAAATGGCGTGTCCAAAGGGTGTAAGCCATTGCGGCAGCCCCCATGGGTAAGCCTGGATGACCCGAATTTGCCACTTGCACCCCGTCTGCTGAAACAAAACGAATCGTATTCAGCGCCTTCTCAACTGCATCACTGTTCATGCAAATGCCTCCAAATAGTTAGATGATAAAATTTTACCATGCAGGCGTTAACAATTGTTTAGCTAAGGAATTGTGGAGTTTAGATGGTATTAACTGGAAAAGTTGTGTTGGTCACTGGTGGTGGCATCAGGCTAGGGCGAGCGATTGCCAAAGCCCTTGCGATAGAAGGCTGTGATCTAGCCCTGCATTATCATCGGTCGTCTGATGAAGCAGAATCGCTTCGTGAGGAACTCAAGATCTTTGGCGGGCATTATGAACTTTTTCAGGCTGATTTAGGCGATCCCGGGCAAATTGATGGTTTGATGCAGGAAATTCATTCACGGTTTTCACATTTGGAAATATTGATTAACAATGCCGGCATTTATCCAAAGGGCAGCGGTCTCGAAACCGCCCCGGCTACGCTTGAAGAAGTCTTTCGGGTGAATTTGTTCTCACAAATCTTATTGATAAAAGCATTTGCCAGGCAATTGCCAGAAACCGAGATGGGCAAGGTGGTGAACATTTCAGACTCCAAAGTGTTTAAGCACGGTATCGATCACTTTGCATACAGGCTTACAAAGAGCGCTGTCAATGAAATGACCCTGCAGTTCGCACTTGAACTTGCACCACGCATAACGGTTAATGCTGTTGCGCCTGGGATTGTGATGCCTTTGGCTGGCCATGAAGATATGGACATGCAGCCGGTCGCAGAAAGACGCGTACCGCTCAAACGCATAGGCAGCCCTGAAATGATCGCAGAAAATGTGCTTCACTTGCTTAAGCAAGACTTCATTACTGGCCAGATTATCCGGGTGGATGGTGGGGAAAATATTTAATCAAGCTGGCTTGGCACCAGCACACCTGCTTTGTAAAGACCATTGATAAGTTTAGCGGGAAATTCAGCGCCGCTTATCTGGTCTTGTTCGATCATGGAAGCAAGGATTGTTTTTAATCCAGGAAATTCATCTTCAGACACAAATTTGCCAAGATAGTCGTGATAAATGGCATTGTTCGTGGGGTAACACCATGGAGCCAGTCTATAGTGTTGTTCCGCAGTGACGGGTGAAAAAACGGGTTTGAGGGAAAGTCGCTTTTGGGCATTTAGGATGATCTCCTTATAACCCGATAATTGCCTTTCCAGGTTTAATTTTTCAATGATCTGCAATCGATCATTCTCAGCGATTTTTTGGTTATTTTCTAAAACATCCTCAGCAATCTTGCAAGCTGCCCTTAGGTCCCAATAATCTACCTTATGAATGAAATCATCTGGCAGTAGACTGCGATGTACACCAACCCGGCAGACCAGGCTGGGGGTACCGCAGACAAGTGATTCATAAGCCACGTTCCCAAAAGCCTCGGGAAGTTTGCCAAGGCAAAGATTCAGGCTACCCAGGGAGTAAAAAGAAGGCATTTCTGCTTGAGTCAACCAGTCGAGAAAATGGATATGCTGCTCGAGCTGGTTTTCTTCAATCAGTTTTTTCATCGCGCGAAAGAAAACATCCTCCTCTGAACCGCTCATGGCAGCATGCCAACGCGGTGTCAGAAGAACTAAATCACGCATACCTTTCTCGTTGACGAGATACTTTAGCACCTCAAGAGCTTCGGCCAGACCCTTGTTCGGGTCAGGGCGGTGCGGATGCAGAAGGATACGATGAGCGGCCGGATCAAAGGGAAGTCTGGCCATTAATAAATTTTCTTTAAAAGGGACTGGTTTATAGATTTGTGGATCGATCCCATTAATCACAACATGGATGCGTTCAGTCAAACCCTCGACTACCCGGCCTGCGGTTGCCTTGATTACCGAGGCAGAATATGGCGAAACGCAAATGATATCATCCGCCTGGTTGATGAAACTGCCCAGGATAGACTCTGGATAGTAGTTGTCACGGAAAGAAAGGATGGTCGGGATTTTGGTGTGGAGCTGAGGTAGCAAAAGCTCCCCATCGTGCACGTAGAACCTCTCCGCCCAAGCTAGTTGGCGATTGATCTCTTCAACAATCAGCGCCAGTTCCGGTGGTGTAACCGCGTATGGGGCAGGAAATGGCTGGTGGAAAGGCAAAACAGGCCAAATTTCAAGATTTTGAGCCAAAAAGTAAGACTTATCTTGATTGGGCAGTGCGGGGCATAAAACTCGGACTTGGTGTCCCTCTGCCGCGAGATATTTAGTCAGGTTAACAAGATGCTTCGATGCTCCCCCGCTCACGACATCCGGAAAGATCGGATTGATGCTGAAACAAAGAATATTCATGCATGGATTCTAACCTACTGATAAAATAGTGCCAATCCTGGAGGCGCAATGGATACTTCAATATACGATTCGATCATTATCACTGACTTGATTGCCAGCGGCATCATTGGTGTAAAACACCCAGAGCGCGATAATCCACAGGATCTTTTACTCAACATCACACTCTATAAAGATTTAAGTAAAGTTGGTGAAAGTGACGACATCACTGATACTGTAAATTATTCTTCCGCATCCAAATTGTTGATTGCTGAAGTTGCGGTATGCGCTTACCATACCGTGGAAGCCCTGGCCGTTCACCTGGCAAGTCTTTTACTGCGGACTTATGCTATTGACGCTGTCAGAGTGCGGGTGGAAAAACCAAAAAAAGTCAGCCATACAACCAGGGTTGGGGCTGAAGTATTTAGAACACGCTAATCTATTTTGGTTGGTGGAGGGTTTTCCGAATTATCGGTTGTTTGATATTCGGTTAAGGAATTCCAGGCGCGTATCCAATTGGGTCTTAAATGCTCCTAGCATTGCGGATGTTGTCATGGTGGCTTCTTGCTTCTTGACACCCCGCATGGTCATGCACATGTGTTGGGCCTCAATAACAACCGCGACCCCCTGAGGGTGGATTTGGTCATCGATAAGCTCGGCGATTTGTTGGGTCATTCTTTCCTGAACCTGCAACCGATGAGCGAACATGTCTACAATCCGAGGGATTTTTGAAAGGCCAATCACCTTACCGTGCGGTAAATAGGCAACGTGGGCATGCCCAAAAAATGGCAGCATATGATGCTCGCACATACTATAAAACTCAATATCGTTTACCACAACCATCTGGTCGTAATCCACGGTGAAGAGCGCCCCATTTATCAGTTTTTCAGGATCCTTGGTATAGCCATCCATCAATTCCGTATAAGCTTTACCCACACGTTGAGGGGTTCTTACAAGCCCCTCACGTTCAGGGTTTTCACCAATTGCTATCAATATATCCTTGGCTGCGTCAGCAATTCGTTTAGCGTCAATTGGACTGTTTACTTCGGTATTCTGTGTGTTGTTTGCCATCATTTCCTCACGGAATTAGCTTAACGCACCACACTCAATAATACAAGTTTCTTGCATGGTGTTTAAAAAAAAGGCAGCCCAGTAATAGGGCTGCCTTGCCAATCAACTGTTAGTTTACCCTATGATAGGGTCAATCAAACCGTAGGTGCCATCACGCCTTTTGTAGAGGACATTGATTTTATCGGTCTGGGAGTTATAGAAAACGAAGAAGTCTTCATGACCTAGAAGTTGCAGTTGCTCGAGTGCTTCCAGTTCGTCCATTGGAGTCAACTGGAAACTCTTGCGGCGTACGATTACAGGTTCTGCGCCCTCAACTTCTTCATCTTCTTCTGCCAGGTCTGTTGCACCCTCAAGTTTCTTGGTCCAGTGTTTACCTTTGAAGCGTTCAATCTGAGATTTCATTTTATCGACAGAAGCATCGATGGCACTGTAGATACTCTCTGCGCGTTCTTCTGAGCGGAGAATAAAGCCCCTGCCCCGAATAGTAATTTGGGCAATTGAGCGGTCAGCCAAATTTCTGGCTGATTTCGCGGTGGCCAAATCAACCCGGCATTCTCCGATTTCGTTCAGAAAACGCTCGAGTTTTCCGACTTTCTTGGTTACGTAATCATTCAGACGATCAGAGAGTTCAATATCTTTCGTGAACACATCCATTTTCATTGCCATGTGAACCTCCTGAGATTTTTTTAAATTATACATGTTTTGAAAGTCAATACTAGCAAGATTAATTTCTAATCGAAGCTTTTGCGAGTGTAACAGCATAGATATTTCCGTAGCCAGCTGCTTTCAGAGCTTTTGAGGCCTCAGTGATCGTTGCCCCGGTTGTGAACACATCATCGACTAGTAGAACATTCAGGTCGTTCTTTTTACTGGGTTCAGCCAAAAAGGCTGCTCGAACATTTTCAAAGCGTTGCTCACGCGTGAGTGCTACCTGGGAATGATTTTCTTTGATCCGCACAAGGCTGCGCTGATCATGTTTCCAGCCAAAGTGTTTGGCGATAGGTCCCGAAAGCAAAGCGGCTTGATTATAGCCACGCTCCTGCTGTTTTTCTTCGCCAAGCGGGACAGGCATCACAAGATCGATCGTCCAATTCTTATCTTTGAGTAATTGAATTATAAGTCGGGAGAACACTTCTCCCAACCAGAAATTGTTCTGATACTTCATGGCATGGATGCCAGATCTCAAACTGCCGGCATAGACCGCATACGACAGCACCTCCTGGTAAGGGTGGTCCAGCTCTAGGCAGCGTGAACAAACACCTGCTTGGTTTAGGCTTTGGCTGCAAAAACGGCAAGTGGGCTGTTTAATAGGGATTATCGCGGCCAGGCAGTCCGGGCAGAATATCTCTCCTTCTTTGCCACATCCTGCGCAAGATGGAGGAAACACCCAATCGATGGCTGTGCGCACAATTTTGGACAGAGTCACTTGACATTCCATTGATTGGTATCGGTGTTGGGTACAGAGCAAGGGATTTCCATCAAGGAGTTACGGTTGGGGTTATCGCAAGGGTGCTGCGGTAGAAGAGTTGAATCGCAGGCCAGAACAATGAAAACATGGTGAAGAGTACCAGGAATACCAGGACCATAATCAAAAAGTATTCAAACGGTCCCCATGAAGCACTACTATGTCTTTTCAACCAAGCTTCTCCAATTAGTTTAGTATAGGCAAATTCAATTATAATGATTAAAAAATAAGCGTAGATTTTCTACTGCAAGCATAGCATAATCGATCTATACTCTATCCGTAATGGACACAAAAGGAGAAAAATGGATGATATTTTAGATAAAGTCGTCAGCCAACAAGATGCTTTCAAAAAATTGGTAAGCAAAATCCCTGGCTTTAAAGGCTATGTGGAACGGGGAGACCGCCGGATGGCCGATAAATTATTAAGGGAATCTGTCTCTAAAGCCTTCGAGACTCAGTACCAGCGCCTCTCATCGGTGGAACGCGATTTGATTTCGAATGGTGAACTCGCTTACGTGGATGATGTTGAAGGTGCCGCGATCAAGATCAGGCAATTCATTGACCGTGTGCGCACGGCCGCCTACGGGTACGCGGGTATTTTTGATGCCATCAAAATAAACGAAGCTGAATTGGCAAATGTCTATCAATACGATAACTACCTGCTCAGCCTTGACGCAACAGTTTCCAACGCCATCGACAATGTTGAGGCATCTGTGGGAACCGATGGTTTACCAGCCGCAATCAAACATCTGACCAAAATTGCCCAGGCAGCCTTGGAAGCGTTCAACAAACGCACCAAGATAATGCAGGGTATTGAAAAATAATTGAGATCACGGAGGAATTAGAATGGCTCGTATTTTTGATGTCGTTGAATATGCAAGTGAGATGCGTGATGAGATCGTCCATCGTTTCCCTGAAACAGGCGATATGGACATTCGTATCGGCTCTCAGCTCATCGTTCGGGAATCCCAGGCAGCCGTGTTCTTCCGCGACGGTCGTGCCTTGGACGTTCTTGGACCTGGCCGTCACACCCTGACAACCGCCAATATCCCGCTCTTAACCGGTCTTGTTGGCAGACTTTTTGGTGACCGTACTCCCTTCCCTGCTGAAGTCTACTTTGTCTCTATGCGGGAATTCACGGATGAAAAATGGGGTACACCCCAACCCATTATCGTAAAAAATCCTGGTGTTGGCCTTGGTATAGCCTTACTTCAGGGTTTTGGTACATTCAGTTTCCAGGTTAACGACCCCCAACAGTTTGTTACCCAAATCGTTGGAGCCGCCAGTTCTCTCTCTACTGCTGATATCGAAGCTCGTTTGCGTGCCATGCTCCTCTCCAAGCTTTCCGACTTGCTCGGCGAAACCGCCAAGAAGAGCAACGTGATGGAGTTGATAGGCCTGACCGAAGAACTCAGTGCTGCTGTGCGTGCCAAGGCTCAGGATGACTTCATGGCAATAGGCTTGCTTTTGAAGAGTTTCTATGTTGCCAACTTGAAACCTTCTGATAAATCTGCCGAAGAGCTTCGTTCCATGGGCATGTTGGACATGCAGACCTATACCCAATTGCAGGCTGCGGATGCCATGCGCGATGCCGCCAACAATCCAAATGGTGGTGCTGGTTTGACTGCTGGTATTGGTGCTGGTATGAGCATCGGGAACGTGATGTCCGGTGCGCTCCAAAATGCGCAACAGCATCAAGGTTCTCAACAGGGCGGTAATTATGCTGCGGTAACCCCAGATGTCATGACGCCCGATGAAGCGGCACAATTCCTCAAGGTCAGTGCTGAAGACGTTTTGGCAGCCATTGCTGCTGGCGAGCTCAAGGCGCGAAAGATTGGCAGCGCCTACCGCATCAGCAAAGAGGCTTTAAATAGCTATCTGCGCGGTGATTAAATTTTAGTTTTGCGTAATAATGCCTGGAGAAATCCAGGCATTATTTGTTTAAATGGTAAACGGGATGAGTATCGTTCATCCCGTTTATTGCCGATAATTATTCCTTGAATTATGCTTTGAGAACTTCCTCTACTGCCTTGACTGCATCCGCGACGGATTGAATCTTGCGGGCATCCTCATCAGTGATGTTGATGTTGAACTTCTCGCAGAGACCATCAACCAGGAAAAACTGATCCATCGAGTCAGCCTTAAGATCTTCCACAAAACGGGTTTCAGGCTTAATGTCTTTGCTATCAATTTTCAGCACATCACTGATTACTTCGATAACTTTTTCAAATACTTCATTCTCTTGCATGCTAACCTCACATCATTATCTTGATATTGCGGATAATTATAAACTCTAATTGACAAAGCATTGCTGAACATATAAGATTTGACCATGCAGACAGAAGTTCCCATCCAACGACGAAAAGACGAGCATTTACGGATAGCCATTGAGGAAGATGTATCCTCAGGTCTGACAAACGGTTTTGAGGATTTCACTTTATTGCACCAGGCACTCCCAGAGTTGGATCTGGGTCAAGTCGATATTTCTACAACTTTTCTTGGGTATTCATTAGCAGCTCCCATATTGATTTCATCGATGACTGGCGGTTCGATGATGACGGCCAGGTTAAACCAGACCCTGGCCATGGCAGCAGAAGCCAGCGGTGTTACCATCGCTGTCGGCTCAGTTAGGTCTGGGCTTGAAAACCCATCCTTTGCCGAGACCTACAATATCAGGAAATTCGCACCGAATGCTTTAATTTTCAGCAATCTGGGAGCGGTGCAACTCAATTACGGGTTTGGAGTCGAAGATTGTAAACGTGCCATCGAGATTGTCGGTGCAGACGGGATTTTTTTGCATCTAAATGCTTTGCAGGAAGTACTTCAATCCAATGGTGACTTAAACTGGTCCGGGCTGCTTAACAAAATTGAAGAAATTACACACGCCCTTGATAGGCCGGTGCTGGTCAAGGAAGTTGGCTGGGGAATAAATCGCCGGACAGTAAAAGCACTTGAAAACGCTGGGGTTGCTGCCGTGGACATTGCAGGAGCAGGAGGAACGTCCTGGTCGCAGGTGGAGATGTATCGGCAAACTGATCCGATGCTGGGTCGCCTTGCTGCCGACTTTCGATCTTGGGGGTTGACTACCGTGCAATGTTTAGAGGATATTTTTGAGGACGACAAGCCTGGTATTCCGGTGATCGCTTCTGGCGGATTGAGGAATGGAATTGAACTGACAAAAGCGCTCGCGTTGGGAGCGAGCCTGGGTGGTTTTGCCAGGGCATTGTTGCCGGCTGCCGAAAAGGGCGTGGAAGCCCTGACGGACGAACTTGAAATAATTAAACGTGAATTAAGAATTGCGCTTTTTGCATGTGGGGTTTCAAAAATTGCGGATTGCGATCAATCAATCATTCGCGGCAGGAACCGCCGTTGATTTTTGAGTTATTCGGTACGCCCCAATAACCAACCCAAAGCCAATCCAATAGTAAGGCAAACCAAAAGTATCCATACTGAATCCTTCAATGATGAAGCAAATAGAGATTAGTATGCCCGCTAAACCAATGGTTTGAAGTAGAGGCTTATTAGCCTGTTTCTCGAGCAGGATACTCATGCGAAGTTGATAAAAAAACCAGGCAACAAAGCTAGCAAAACCGATAATTCCAGTTTCAGCTAATAATCGCACCCACAAGTTTTTTGCATTGACCAGTGATGTATTCATCAACAATTGTTGCATGATTTCAGGCGACCCAAAGCCAAATGAATTTACATTATTTATAAAGAAATAGCCAACGTTTCCTAAACCCACGCCCAACAAGGGAAATGCCAGGAAAGTATAAAAACCACTCATCCAATAAAGAAACCTTTCAGCCATTTCCAGTCGATTTGCCCAACCAAGTAGTCCGTAACGCTGGAAATCAAAGAGGGCAAAAACACTCGCCATCCGTTTTGGGTCAAGAAGACTCAATAACTTAGTCCCTGCAAAACCAAGCAACCCAATCGCAATGATAAGAAAAAGCCAGAAAATTAAGTTAAACGACGAAGATTGGAACCAATTTTGCTTGCCATGCAGTAAATCTTGGCCATATTTACTTAGAATCTTTCTTTTCCAAACATTTGCCCAGCGAATTAGCAGATAAGCAACCAATCCACCTGTAGAAAGCCATCCAATCCGAGATAAAGTCGCTGCAAGAGTGAAGAGGCCGCCCGCGAGTAATAGGTTTTCAAAACTAAGTTTTTTAAATACACGCTTTTTGTAGATACTGAACCCACGAATGGTAAAAGCCACCCAGATGGGTAGATATAGGACATTCATTTGGTGGGCTAACCAAGATGGTTCAAGTGCAAAAGCAGTGACTCTGTTGTCGTAAAGCTTGCCGGAAGTACTAATAAGGTCCTGGAGGTCTCGTAGAATCTCCGGGTAATAGCGCACAAATTTCCATACGAGGAATTGAACGAATGCAAAGAGAATCACAAGCAAACCACCAAGATTCAGCCAATACAATGAAAACTTAAGGGAAGAGGAGTTTTCACTTGCATAAATAGTTGTGAGGTAAAAACAAATACCCACTGCCAGCGTAAGCAAATCTTTAAAACTATTACCAGGGGGAGATAATCCTCGAAAACTCGGAATTTCTATAAGACTCGAAAAAGCGATAGACAATATCACTATCAAGGAAAAAAGAATGAGTGGCACCACAGGTCTGGGAAGAGCTTTTTGTCTCAGTATTGATGGTATCAGCAGAGTTATTACCACAATTACGAGAGGAATTATGGAAAGTGGTGCTACTGAGGTTCCGCCAAAAGATCTGGCGATCAAAGGTGAGCTTGTGATAGGTAAAATGAGTAATAGGAAAGCCCAGATACCACGATTGAAGATTTGCATACGTGAGGAATTCATGCGAATTGGTTTTTATCCCGTAGGCTTATACCGATGAGACCAAGTACAAGCCCAATCAATGCTCCTGAAAATACCAGCGTTCCTCTGCCGTATTGGATTGGTTTGGTTGGTATCGATGAAGGTGTGAAAGCGCTCAGATTAAGAGAGTCTGAGAGTCCAAGGGTTTTGGTATCCTCTTCGAGAAGTATCAGATTGGCTTCTTTCAAGTAAGAGTCTGCTTCGTCAAAGGTCAACCCTTCGCAAAATTGGACCGTATCTGGTGAGTGTCCGTACCAAGGGAAATCATTGGGTGTTGTAGGAAAACAATAATTCAACATGGCAATTCTTTGTCGGGCTTCAGTAGCTCGGATGGCATGCGGTTTAGCTTGCTCCAGCCTTTCAAAGGCGGAATTACCCCAGTTATTGGCGATTCGAGCCGCGAGTACGGGATCATTGCTACGTACCTTGATGAGGGTATTCATACCCTGACGTTCAATTGCAGCAATTTCATGAAGACTTTCTATGGTCAATGGATTGCCAAGGGCTGCTTCTGCATCCAATAGGGGTTGAATGATATCTGGGTGGAACAGCAATTCTCCGACGTGCAGGATCTGCATATCAATCATCAACTCGGTGACGATTGGGCGGTTTTCCTTGATATCAACATTGGCAGTTAATTTGGCTTGGGCTTCGTAGATCGGTTTTAAGAAATAACCAGTCAAAAAACCAATCAATCCACCCAGCGAGATTGACACAAACAATATGATCCAAGGATATTTGCGGGGATTATGGAGCATCTTGATAGGAAACTCATCATTCACTTTGTCAGATCCAGTCATGTTTTTCAACCCATATTCTAACATGCCGCGGAGCGGCTGTTTATGTCAGGAAACTGCCACAGATAAATCCGAATGATACAATGCAAATATGGACAAGCAAAAGAACTTCGTATCAGATTCGTTGGTCAAAACCAGGTGCAAATTAGGGGAATCACCCGTCTGGAGCACCAGGGAACATGCCCTTTATTGGACTGATATTGATGAACAACTGATATTCCGTTTTGACCCCCAAACGAGACACTTTAGTAGCTTTGAACTTCCTAAAAAAGTGGGCAGCATGGGTTTGGTCGAAAGTGGTGGCTTCGTACTGGCAGTTGCAGATGGATTTGCCTTTTGGGATGGATGTGGAAAGACAGTCGAGTCGATTCAACAAACGATCTCTGAAGACTCCCCCTGCATGATGAATGATGGAAAAGTAGACCCGATGGGAAGATTTTGGGCTGGTTCCAAAGGCCCCAAGGGACTCTCTGCTCTCTGGTGTCTGGATCGAAAAAAAAGTGTCAAAAAAGTGCTGGATGGTCTTGGTATATCTAACGGCTTGGATTGGGAATCTAACTCCTTTTATTTCACTGATTCGCTTGATTCCAGGATCTTCCGTTATGATTTTGACCTGACAACCGGGCAGATTCGTAATCCAGAGGTCTTCTTTGAAAGCCCGATTGGTGTTCCCGATGGCCTGACTTTGGACGTGTTGGTTCTCGCTCATGGATTCCGACCTTCAGATCGCACAACGCTCGTCACTCCGGCCTATCCAGGAGATTGCCGCATCTCTCGGCCTGCTCGACGATGAGGTCCTGCCGTACGGGCGG
>CAYVRH010000011.1:0-14638 GCA_964452955.1 uncultured Anaerolineaceae bacterium
AGGCATTAGCTTCCCAAGCTAATATTCGTGGGTTCGAATCCCATCACCCGCTTTTTTATTTTAAACCAGTTGCTTCTTATAAACCCGGTGGTTCTTGTAAAATTTTGAGCCCAGATTAGCGAGATCCTGGCGCATTTGCCTGGCTGTCTCAGCAACCTGTGTCAACTCAATGTGTTTGAATTGGGGGTTGTTGAGAACCACCTCAGAAACCACCTTATAGAGGATGGCATTTCCGCCAAAACCCTGGGCTTCTGGTAAGATGCCGATGCCGTCAAAATCCATCCAATCCGTACGCTTTAACTCACGCATCAGCCGGATCATTTCGATCGGTCCGAGCTTGCCTTTATTTTTCTGCATGGCTGCGGAAACGTCCGGGAATGGGATTTCAAAACCGACAACTTTGTCATCCTTTAGCAGAATATAAAGGTTTTTGGGGTCCACGATGATGAGAATATTCTCCACCACCATTTTGATCTCTTTTTCTGTCAATGGGTAATACTCCCAGTTGTTGACAAAGGCTTCGTTATAAGCTTTGCCAATTCTTCCAATCCACTGTCGGATTTCGGAACGGCTCTTGAAACCTTTTACCTCGAAGCGGCCGCGTTTGATTGCTAAATCAGCAGCTTTGACTACTTTTTCCGGCAAAACAAAGTTTTCAGGTTTGAGATAGCTGGAAACAAAATCCACTTCCTTCTCAAAACCGTAGTTTTCGACCAGATCCTTGTAATAGATGTAGTTGTAGTTCATCACCGTCATCATGGCGCGGTGTTCCTGGCCCAGCACCTGGATGCCGTAGCCGTCCAGAGGTCCATAACCTTTTGGACCGACCAAACGGGTCATACCACGTTCTTTTGCCCAGGCAACTACCGTGTCAAGGAGTGCATTGGCAACTTCCTGGTCGTTGATGCAATCGAAGAGGTAAAACTCAGCATCCTTCAAGTCGTGGTACGCATTGAAAGGACGATTGATCAAAGCAGCAATCCGTCCAACAATCTTGCCATCCCGTTCGGCCAGAAAATGGTCAGAAATCGAATGCTCATAGAACGGGTGCTTTTGCTTGTTCATCATCAAGAAAACGTCTTGCCTGAACGGTGGCACCCATTGTGGGCAGTCTTTATAAAGTTCAAATTGAAAATCAACGAGTTGTTTTTGCCTGGATTTGCTGTCTACTGGAAGAATATTAATCATAATGACCTCAAGATAATCGGTTTCAATGGATAATTTTCAATTATAAGCCTAAAGGTGGCCTGAAATGGGAACATTGCCAATGGTATGCAGGCTAAAACTGCCAGGTTAACCAAAAGTCGCAGGGTCAAAACCTGTTACAATATTGCCGGTTATTCGACAATTTTGCTTCTATAACTTGGTGCTTGGGCACGGCCCGGTAAGGCTCAGATGTTATTTGGTAAAAAGAAATCAAATCCGGAAAACGTTGGAGATTTTCCAATTTTATTTCGCCCAGATGGTGAGCGCGCCATTGCTTATCTGGATAGTGCCTGCCAAAGCCTGCGTCCTATTCAGGTAACAGAGGCCATCCAAAGCTACTACGAGCTTTCCCAAGCCTGTAGCGGCAGGAGTATGCACCGACTGGGGACCGCGGTCACCACGATGGTTGACGAAGCCCGTGCCCAAATTGCCAGATTTATCAACGCCAAGCGCAAAGAGGAAATTATTTTTACCCGCAACACCACCGAGGGCATAAACCTGGTGGCTAATGCCCTCCGATTGCAGGCTGGTGACACTATTCTGATTTCTGATAAAGAGCACAATTCGAATTTGATTCCCTGGCAAAAAGCCGCCCGGGATAGGGGCATAATATTTAAAATTGTGCCTTCGTTGCCTGATAATACATTTGATATTCAAGGTTTCGAGCAATTTTTTAGCGAGAAAATAAAACTCGTTTCTATGACTGCGATGTCCAACCTTGATGGTGTCTCAATCCCAGCTGGCGAAGTCATCAGGATTGCACATGCACATGGTGCGCTGGTCTTGTTGGACGGAGCCCAATCCGTTCCTCATTCCAAAATGGATGTACAGGCACTGGATGCGGACTTTTTGGCGTTCTCTGGCCACAAGATGTGCGGTCCCTCGGGTATGGGCGTGTTGTACGGCAAGTATGCATTGCTGGAAGAAATGGACACATTCATGGTTGGTGGAGACACGGTTGCCAATTCTTCTTATGAAAGCTGTGAGTTTCTGGCAGCACCGGAAAAATTTGAGGCTGGCCTGCAAGATTATGCTGGCATAATCGGTTTGGGAGAAGCCAGCCGATACCTTGAAAAAATTGGATTTACGAAAATTCAGCAGACCGAACATGATCTGAATGCTTTCATTACCGAAAATATCCTGTCAATACCCGGATTGCACCTTATCGGCCCAGCCGACCCAATTCTGCGTCATGGCATCGTTACTTTCTACATCGATGGTATCGATTCACACCGTATAGCCTTGATGCTGGACCAAATGGCCGGCGTGATGGTGCGATCTGGTATGCATTGTGTGCACTCATGGTTCAACGCAAGAAAAATATCGGGATCGGTCAGGGCTTCATTGTATTTTTATAACACGCAAGAAGATGCCCAAAAATTGGTAACTAACCTAAACAAAATCCAAAAGGTACTTCGATAAATGTTCTGTATCATCTCCTTTATTGTGCTTTCAATCCTCGGTATTTTCAGCGCTTCAAATCGCGCTCTGGCAAAAGAAGCTCTCAGTTGTGTTGGTCGTCGGGTTACATTCCGTCCCTGCGATACTGGTTTTGATGAGAAAATCAAGGCCAAGATTTTGGGAAAAACCATCAATTATTCTGAGAAGTTAACCCGTTTCTTTAACAAATACTTCGAAGCCCTTGCCTGGGTTTTCTTTGCCGTCATGATGGCTGCCAGTGTTTTCTTTTTCAGGGGACTCTTTCTCTACTACACCACCGGAAGCTGCAACGGCCTAAATGCCACAGCCTTCTGTGCTTTTGATCCTACCGGTAAAAACAATACGGTTTCCGCCCCGGGTGTCTGCCTGATTCCCTCGGCGGATAGCGCCCAGTCCATGAGTTTGGACGGGGTTGATCTGAACCAATTCCCGGTACAAAACCCTGAGAGCCAGGAACGGATTGTGATGGTGGGCTGCTATACCTGTGAATTTACGCATAAGACCTATCCAATGATCAAGAAATTAGCAGCAAGGTACAACACCAGCTTCTACTTTCTGGATTGGCCGGTGCACTCCAACGGAGAGTTCATTAACAACGTCGGTTACGTAGCCTACCAGAAAGACCCTGCCAAGTATTGGAACTTGAACGACCTCATCTTCATGGAAGACTTCACCAAAGTTTCCGACCCCGCGGTTCTGCGAAAACTGCTTGAAGAAGCTGGTTATCTGCCTGATGAAATCCTCAGCGCGGCCAACAGCTTTGGCGTCAACAATGAAACCAAAGGTCTTATTGACCAGATACTAACCACCAAAACTCCGGGAACCCCAACTGTCTTTATTGGTGATGAAATCTTAATTGGCCCAAAACCCTACCGTGTCTATGCCATCGCGCTTAAGGGTCTACTTTACTGGCTGCAATAATCTCAACCTAACCCACAGGTCGCGCAACGTTCAAATTCTTGCCTATCGTGAAGGGCTGATATATAATTAAAAAGTTAAAGACTTAAGAGAACAGGAAGAATTTTTTATGATTGATGTCAACGATTTACGCAAAGGTGTTATCTACACAATAGATGGCGACCTCTTCAAAGTACTTGAATACGAACACAACAAACCAGGCCGCGGAACCGCGACCATCAAGGTTAAGGCCAGAGATCTGCGCAAAGGCACCACACTAGAGAAGACCTTTATCTCGGGCGACCGCGTTCAGGACGTGCGCCTGGACTACACGAATGTTGTTTACCTCTACAACGACGGCCACCTGTACTACTTCATGGATAACGATACATTTGAACAACCCGCAATTTCTGAAAAGATGGTTGGCGATTATGCTGGCTTCCTCAAGGAAAATGTTGAGGTCAAGTTAACCTACTACGGCGACGAACCTTTGGACATTGAATTGCCCACCTCCGTCGATCTGCTGGTTACACATGCTGAACCTGCTGCCCGCGGGAACACTGCTACCGGTGTAACGAACCTTGTGGAATGCGAGACAGGCCTCAAAGTGCAGTGCCCTGCTTTTGTTAAAGAAGGTGACGTCATCCGGGTGGACACGCGCACAGGTAATTATCTGACCCGCGTCTAATTTTTCCAAATATGAAAACTCCTTTCGGCCGCGAGTGTAAATTCTTTTATGGAGATTACTATCGTGGCCGAAATCTGGAAGAGTGCCGTGCACTCTCAGGCGATGACAAAGGCAGGTGGAGTTCGGCACTCTGCAAAGACTGCCCAATGCCCCAAATTCAAGCCAACAATGCCTGTCCCAATTTAATGCTCAGTGCAACCATCGTGAAACCCTTTCTGAGGAAAGAGAAAATTGCTGTACAGGCATGGTGTTCAAAAGTTCATGACATTGTCAGAGATCCTAACATCGGCTGCCCGGTTTGCCATCAGGAATCTCATTAGAAAGCTATTAATATTCCTTTCCGTACCACCCAGACTCTAATTTTGAAGATTCGAAATTGGTATAATGCCTTTAAACTTAATCTCCAACTGGAGGAAACACTTTGAACAAAAATAGACAACCTCTCACCATGTATATGTTATTGCTTATGGCAATCATCGCCATGGTGTACTTTACTTATTTACAGCAAGGGGAAGAAAATTTGCCCGTCCCTATCAATCAGCTGGCAACTCAAGTTCAAGCTGGCACGGTAAAATCCATCGTTCAAGAAGGCGATACCCTTTATATAACCAACGCGGATGGAACGCGTGCACAATCTTCAAAGGATAGCCAAACTGGAATCATTGACCAATTGGTGCAACTTGGCGTTGATCCGGAAGCATTACGCGATCCTGATCTGTCAATTAGCATGAAGTTACCCAGCCCTTGGGTTGGCGTTATTGACACGTTGGGCTATATTCTGCCATTCATATTCATGGGTGGCCTTTTCTACTTCTTTATCCGCCAGGCTCAAGGTTCCAACAACGCGGCGATGTCATTTGGTAAATCGAAAGCCAAGATGCTCACCGGTGAGCATCCTACGGTCACATTTGCGGATGTGGCAGGCGTGGATGAAGCCAAAGGTGAGTTGGCTGAGGTCGTTGAATTTCTCAAGGAACCTCAAAAATTTATTGCTTTAGGAGCCAGAATTCCTAAAGGTGTGTTGCTGATTGGTGCTCCTGGTACAGGCAAGACTCTGATGGCCAAGGCTGTTTCCGGTGAAGCTGGCGTGCCTTTCTTCTCGATTTCCGGCTCGGAATTTGTTGAAATGTTTGTGGGTGTTGGTGCTAGCAGAGTCAGAGATCTGTTCGACCAGGCCAAAAAACACTCACCCTGTATCGTCTTTGTGGATGAAATTGACGCTGTTGGCCGTCAGCGCGGAACAGGCTTGGGGGGCAGCCATGATGAACGCGAACAAACGCTCAACCAAATGTTGGTTGAGATGGATGGCTTCAACACAGATACCAACGTGATTGTGATCGCAGCGACCAACCGTCCTGATATTTTGGACCCTGCATTGCTGCGTCCTGGCCGGTTTGATCGACGGGTCACGATGGACCGTCCCGATATGAATGGCCGTTATGAAATTTTGCTTGTGCATGCCAAGGGCAAGCCCCTGGCTTCCAATGTGGACCTGCATGTAATTGCCAGAGCCACCCCAGGTTTTGTTGGCGCGGATCTTGAAAACCTGATCAATGAAGCGGCCATTTTAGCTGCCCGGCGCAATAAGAAAGTCATTGAGCAGACTGAAATTGAAGAAGCGATTGAACGTGTCATAGCCGGCCCTGAACGCAAGAACCGTCTGATCAACCCCGGTGAAAAACGCATTATTGCCTATCACGAAGCCGGGCATGCCATTGTCATTAATTCCTTGCCTGAAGGCGATCCAGTGCAGAAAGTCTCCATCATTTCCCGAGGTATGGCAGGTGGCTATACCATCTCCCTCCCGGAAGAGGATCGTATGCTTGATTCTCGCAAGAAAATTATTGCCCAAATGATTGGCTTGTTGGGCGGACGGGCAGCTGAGGCATTGATCTTTGATGATGTGACCTCCGGGGCATCCAATGATATCGAGAATGTAACCAAGTTGGCCCGTAAAATGGTCACCCGGCTTGGGATGAGTTCGGATCTTGGCCCAAGAGTCTTCGGTCAACAGGATGAGATGGTTTTCCTGGGCCGTGAAATCAGCGAACAGAGAGATTATTCCGAAGCTGTGGCTGAGAGAATCGACCACGAAGTTCAGTCACTTGTCACCAATGCTTATGATGAAGCTTTGCGGATATTGACTGAGCATAAGGATAAATTAATCGAGGTGGCCGAAAAACTTCTGGAAGTGGAAACAATTAGCCGCGAACTATTTGAGGCTATGTTCCCTACCCCTGTCAAAAAGAACCAGGGTATTCCACAGTTGCAGCAAAGCTAGAGAGTGGAATTAGAAATGTAAAGTAGGATGCAGACCTTCCCTTTGGGGATGGAAGCTTAACCCAGCAACCAGTTTTGTACCTGGCCCAGAGCGTTTTTAAGCAGCTCTGGGTCATTTGCTTTAATCCAGTGAATGGCCGGATCATCGGGCTTAAACCAATTAGCCTGATGCCTGATGAACTTGCGGGTGTTTCGCTGAATCAATTGGATGCAATCGTCCAAAGTTAGTGCTCCGGCAAGGTAATCCAGTACTTCTGAGTAACCAATGACCCCTACCCGCCTTAACTGGGCAGCCTTGCCCGCGGCCACCAGGTCGTGTACCTCACCCACCAGGCCAGCTTCAAACATACCTCGGATACGCTCATCCACGCGGGTATAAAGTTGGTCCCGGGGCCAGTCAAGCCCGATGATAAAACAATCGTACGGCGAGTCACCGCACTGTTTTTGCTCAGAGAAGCGCTTCCCACTCAAGAAAAGAACCTCAAATGCCCTTATCGTGCGACGGTGATTGCGATAATCAATGGATCTGGCTGCCTCAGGGTCCAAAAGCGCAAGTTTGTTATGCAAGGTGTCAAACCCGATCAAGTTGCCCCATTCCTGAATAGCTATACGCAACTTATCATCTCCAACATGCTCAGGCACTTTCCATCCCTGTGTGATCGCGCGCAAGTATTGGCCTGTGCCTCCCACCAGTATAGGTAGTTTGCCTTCGTTATGAATGGAAAGAATGGCCTCTGTGCTGGTTTTTTGGAACTCCCCCAGACTCCAGGGCTGGTCGATGGTGGTAACGTCAACCAGATAATGACGAATTCGCTCACGATCAGCACGGCTAGGTTTTGCAACGCCGATATTGAGTTCTTGGTAAAAGCTACGGGAATCTGCTGAAATAATTTCTCCGTTGAGGGCTTTGGCAAGATCGATGGCCAGACCGCTTTTCCCGGAAGCTGTGGGTCCAACAATTATCAGCAATTTTGGCAGCTTAGTGGGCATCGTTGATCCCCAGGGATTCATATAGAATGAATTGGGGCGCGCTTTTCCCCCGCAACTCGACGACAATCAAATCGAGCTGCCATTCAGGCTCTGGTTCAGAATTGGCCAGATAATGGTCAATTGCTTGTAAAAGGCGGGTAATTTTGTGGGTGTGCATAGCATCTTCACCAAGCCCGAACTGGGCATCCTGCCGGGTTTTTACCTCCACAAAGTGAATTATTTCTTCATGCTGAGCAATAATGTCAATTTCCTGGTGACCCGCACGGAAGTTCCGTTCCAGAATCTTGTAACCCTTGGAGACTAAAAATTCTGCTGCCAGGGCTTCACCTTTATTGCCGAGTCTTTGATTGTGGGGGGCATCTTCGTTCATATCTTCCAAGTATAACCAAACTAAGGTTTCGAAGAAATTCTTTGGATGGGAAAATCTCATCGAATGGTATAAAATTGAGCCATCCTGTTGGAGGAAGAATGGCGACTGCTGAAATTGTAACGATCGGGACGGAATTACTCTTAGGCGAAATCAATGACACAAATTCACGTTACATCGCCAGAGCCCTGCGGGATATTGGAGTAGATATTTATCGTATCACTTCCGTAGGGGATAATGCCTCCCGAATTACCGCCACGCTGCAGGAAGCACTGATGCGTTCGGATTTTGTCATTACAACCGGAGGTCTGGGACCAACCGTTGATGACCCCACCCGAAAAGCCATCGCGGATGTCTTCAATGTTCCTCTTGAATATAAACCTGAATTATGGGATGAGATTCTTGAACGTTTCACCCGCTATGGCCGCACACCTACCGAGAACAACAAGCGTCAGGCATTTGTGCCAGCCGGAGCATTGGTCATTAATAATCCCGTAGGTACCGCCCCTGCTTTTGCGTACGAGTTAGGTGCCAAAACAACCATCTCCCTGCCAGGAGTTCCAAAAGAAATGGAACATCTGCTTAACAATTTTGTTTTAGGCTACCTGAAGAATCGATACAAACTGCAAGAATCTGTCATTAAGGCCGTCGTAGTTCACACCGTTGGCAAGGGTGAATCCGCCATTGATGAACTGGTTGGCGACCTAGAAACACTCAAAAACCCTACCGTTGGTCTGTTAGCCCACCCCGGACAGACTGATATCCGCATCACTGCCAAGGCCAGATCCCAAGCTGAAGCTGAGGAGATGATCAAGCCTGTGCTTGAGATTGTTCGTGAAAAATTGAAACCTTACATTTACGGCGAGGATGCCACCTCGCTCGAGTCTGTCGTAGCCTCAGGTTTGGTTGCTTTGGGAAAACGCCTGGCAATCATCGAATACGGCACCGGTTCCGAATTATTAAATCGTCTTCAACCGTTAGCCCCTGAGGTAACCATCGGGCAAACCATGGGGATGGAGCCTTCAAATGAAAGCCTGACGACTCTGATGAAAGATATAAATGACCAAAAAATGGCAGATTATATCCTGGGAATCAGGGTTCGGGAAAACGAAAAGAGATCGGATATTTTGTTGGCCTTTTTTGATGGCAAGCAATTCGAAGAAACTGAACGTTCTTACGGCGGCCCGATGGGCGATGCCAAACTTTGGGGCGTGAATACTGCCCTGGATTTACTGCGAATAAAGTTGAATCTGGTGTGTTTCTAATTTGAGAGGAGAGGATATGCCAACCGTTGACACCATTCTCCACAATGCCATTGTCCTTACCATGGACAAAGATTACCGCATATTTGAACCTGGCGCTGTGGCCATCAAGGATAATCTAATCGTTGCTGTCGGACCCGAGCAGGAGATCCTAAGTTCCTTTGAATCCGACCAAAAAATGGATTGCCACGCCAGAGTGCTGATGCCAGGTATCATAAATACCCATACCCACGTGCCGATGACCCTGCTGAGAGGTTTGGCAGATGATCTGCGGCTGGATGTATGGTTAATGGGCTATATGATGCCGGTGGAACGCGAGTTTGTTACCCCGGAATTTGTAAAGTTGGGGACCAAACTGGCCTGCGCGGAGATGATCCGCTCTGGGGTGACGGCCTTCGCTGACATGTACTATTTTGAAGATGCTATTGCCGAAGTAACCGCCGAAGTTGGCATGCGGGCTTGGGCCGGTCAGACGGTCATGAAATTTCCAGCACCGGATGCAAAATCCTATGAGGATTCTTTAGCTCTTTGCGAAGCTCTGATCAATAAGTGGAAGGGTCATCCACTGATTGTGCCGGCTATCGCCCCTCATGCTGTGTATACCTGTCCTGCTGAAGTGCTGACAGCCTGTGTACAGATGGCCAAGACCTATGATGTACCGATTCATTTCCACGTAGCAGAGACACAATCCGAAGTGGAAAACCTGCGTAACCAGGAAGGCATGCCTGTTGTACCCTACATCAAAAAGCTGGGGATGCTGGACGTCAAATTACTGGCCGCACATTGCGTCTACGTCGATGAAGGTGAAATCCGCACGATGATGCATTATCAAGTTGGCATTGCACACAACCCTTCATCCAATCTCAAGCTGGCCTCAGGTTTCGCGCCAATTAAAAGAATGTTGGAATTGGGCTGCAACGTTGGGGTCGGTACGGATGGAACGGCTTCCAACAATGATCTGGACATGTTCGAGGAAATCAGATTGGCCAGCTTCGTGGCCAAAGCGCATTCAGGTGATCCAACAGCCCTGCCTGCCAGGCAGGCGCTCGAAATGGTCACAATTCAAGGCGCACGAGCCATGCATATCGATGACATTACAGGTTCCCTGGAAAGCGGTAAACGTGCTGACCTGATTACCATTGACATCGACCTGGTGCACAACGCTCCCCGTTTCCGAAGGGATCCAGAGGGTATTTATGCCCAACTGATCTATGCCGCGAAATCAGCCGATGTGCATGATGTCATGGTTGAAGGCAAATGGCTGATGCAAGACAAACAGCTTTTGACTGTTGACGAAAAAGCTGCACTGCAAGAGGCTAAGATTCTTGCGGTAAAAATTGATAATTTCCTGAAAGGCCGTGAAGAGTCGGTAATTTCCAAGCTCATTGCCATCGGTGGGGCTGCAGAAATGGAATCGTTCGAGGTTCAATCCAAGGTTAAAGTGGATGACCTGGACGAGACAGAGAAAGCTCTCTTCATCCCCGAAATTGAAATTGTAAGGGTGCGGCATTACCACGAATATGACAGCTACTTCAGCTTTGAAGACAGCAATCAAGGCCGCCTGCGGTATCGTGAAGATGAGTTCATTGATGAAAATGGAAAGATAACCAATGTGCGCTCAAGGCTAACCTTGATCGGAAATGAAAATGAGAGCAGAGACGAAGAAATCCTGCTTTCACGCAGTCGGTACCTTGCCCCGGCCTCCCATTCACTACGCTTCTATAACGAGTACTTTAAACCCAGTTCAGTGCTTGAAATTGAGAAAAACCGTTTGCGCTATCTGATCCGCTACCACGGAGAAGAATTCTTTATCAACTTTGACAAGCTATTGCGCCCTGAGATTGGCAATTTCGTTGAGATTAAGAGCCGCACCTGGTCAAAACAGGACGCAGATAAGAAAACAGCCTTGGTGGCCGAACTGCTTGAAAAACTTGGCCTCGCGGACAAACCTCATATCCATGAGGATTATGTTAGCCTGATTGAGAAGACCCAAAAATGAAAAAACAATCTCAAATGCGAATACTGATGGTAGCGGCTGAAGCTGCCCCGTTGATCAAGATTGGCGGGCTTGGCGATGTGGCTGGTGTCCTGCCAAAGGCAATCCAATCTTTGAACCCTGCGGGGATTGATATGCGGGTGATTCTGCCATATCACCAGGTTTTACGGCAGAAGAATCTGAAAACCATAACACTGGGAAGCTTCAAGCTTGAAACCCCAGCAGGCAAGATTCCTTGCCACTTACACCAGTATGAAGGTGCTGAGATTCCCATCTACCTTTTGTCAAATTCGTTTATTGACGATACCCCCGGAGTCTACAATGGCAACCCTGCCGACGATGCCATGAAATATATGAGCTTTTCAATGGCAGTGCTTGAGGCAGCGAAATTATTGGACTGGAAATTTGACGTTCTGCACGCCAATGATTGGCACACGGCAGTCTCTTTGCATTTATTGAGAACAATGCGAAAAAAAGACCCGTTTTTTGCGGGGAGTAAGGGTATATTAACGGTTCACAATATGCCTTATAACGGCTGGGGATCGCAAAAAGCTATGAAAACTTTGGGGATCAAGCCGAGCAAAAACCGGAAATTGCCAGCCTGGGCACGCCACACCCCGCTGGCGATGGGCCTGGCAGCAGCCGATAAAGTGGTGGCTGTTTCAAAAGGCTATGCCGAAGAGATCCTGACCGAACCATTTGGTTCGGGCTTATCCGAATTCATGCAGACACTGGGCGACAAACTCACCGGCATAGTCAATGGGATTGATACTGATTCGTATAATCCGGAATTGGATAAACACATCGCTGCCCACTATTCAAGCGCGGACCTGAGCGGTAAAACTGCCTGTAAGCAAGCACTTCAGGAATTGGCTGGTTTCAAAGTTAATCCTGAGATCCCGATTTTCAGCATTGTCAGCCGTTTGGATAACCAGAAAGGTATCGGCCTGGCACTAGATTCGATCAGCCGAATGGTCGAGGAGGACTGGCAATTTGTACTTCTAGGGACCGGAGCACCGGAATTGGAAGCCCAAGCAGCCGATTTAGCGAAAGAAAATCCTGAGAAGATAGCTTGTTTTATTCGCTTCGACGATGGATTAGCTCGCAAACTGTACGCAGGCGCGGATGTATTCCTTATGCCTTCCCTGTATGAGCCATGTGGTTTATCACAGATGATTTCGATGCGGTACGGCAATCTGCCGCTCGCCCATGCTGTTGGTGGACTAAAAGACACCATCATTGACTATTCAAAACAAGCTGATGATGCAACCGGCTTCTTGTTCAAGGATGCCTCCGGCAAGGGGCTGCGTCAGGCCATGCAAAAAGCTCTCAAGGTTTTTAAACAAAGAGAGGTTTGGAAGAAACTACAAACCAACGCGATGGAGAAGAATTTCTCCTGGTCAATTTCTGCCAGGGAGTATCTGGCAGCCTATCAGTCATTATGGAAAGACGCAAGATTTGAAAGGGTAAGCCATGCCAGTTGAACGAAATTCAGGAATTTTACTTCATCCAAGCAGTTTTCCTGGTCCTTATGGGATTGGTGATCTGGGCCCGGAAGCTTACCGCTGGGTGGATTTTCTCAAGAACAGCGGCACCCGTTATTGGCAGATTCTGCCGCTTGGGCCTACAGGGTATGGTGATTCGCCCTATCAGTGTTTCTCCGCGTTTGCTGGCAACCCCTTGCTAGTCAGCCCGGAAATATTGTTGGATGAAGGATTACTGGAACAAAAAGATTTTCGTAAAAAACCCAGATTTTCGAAGGGGAAAATTGATTTTGGGCCGACCATTATCTGGAAGAACCAGATTCTTGAAAGGGCTTTTCATCACTTCTTAAGCAAAAATTTTGAGATTCTTCAATCGGAATTCCAAGCATTCCTGGAGACAGAAAAAGCTTGGTTGGACGATTACGCCCTTTTCATGGCAATCAAAGAGAGCCAAAATGGCGCCCCCTGGATCACCTGGGAGGCGGATCTTAAAAGCCGCAACAAGAAAAGCTTGAAAGCATTCCAAGCAACCCATTCCCAGGATATTACCCGCCACAAGTTTAACCAATACTTATTTTTCAAACAATGGAACAGCCTTAGGGCTTATGTCAACGCGAAAGGCATCCAGATTATTGGAGATATGCCCTTCGTGATTGCCATGGACAGCGCGGATGCCTGGACGCATCCAGAATTGTTCCTGATGGATGCCGACCTCAAGCCGACCATGGTCGCCGGAGTGCCACCGGATTATTTCTCTGCTACCGGTCAGCTCTGGGGCAACCCGCTCTACAAATGGCCTGTGCATCAAAAACAAGGGTTTTCCTGGTGGCTTGAGCGATTATCTGCCGTCTTGAAGCTGGTGGATTTGGTCCGCCTGGACCACTTTAGAGGTTTCGCGGCGGCCTGGCATGTGCCTTTTGGCAATGAGACTGCCATTCAAGGCCAATGGATTCCAGGCCCTGCCAAAGAACTTTTCACAGCATTTAAGAAAAAATTTGGCAAGTTACCAATCATCGCGGAAGATTTGGGTGTGATTACCGAGGATGTGAAGGCTTTGCGGGATGGTTTTGGACTGCCTGGCATGAAAATTCTACAATTTGGCTTTACTGGTGACCCGGATGATGATTTTTTGCCCCACAATTACCCGGTGAACTGCTTTGCTTATACCGGTTCGCATGACAACAACACTGCCCAGGGCTGGTACGATCAGGCTTCCGCTGGAGAAAAGGCCTGGTGCCGCAAATACCTGAACGCGCCAAATGGCTCGATTGCTTGGCCGATGATGCGGGCATTGTGGGCATCCGTGGCAATGAACGTGGTAGCTCCCATGCAGGACCTATTGAGTTTGGGGGCTGAAGCCCGGATGAATCTGCCGGGTTCACAGAGTGGAAACTGGAGCTGGAGGATGGCAGCGACAGATCTGAACCCTGAACTCGCCAAAAAACTGAAAGACCTGAATTTCACCTACGCTCGTTTACCTGAGGAAGAAAAACTGGCTTTTACCCGCCAACTGGCTCAGGAACAATCCGATACAGTCAAACCACATTGAACCTGTAGATTGTCGGAGAATAAACCCTCACCTGGCCTGGCTCAGGGAAGAAAACGGAGAATTCATGACACATGTGATCACAAGTTTATGCCTGCGGGATGCTGGATGTGTTGTTGTATGTCCAGTTGCCTGCATCGTGCCTGGCAGTCCACAGGAAGAATGGCCGCAATTTTACATTGACCCGAATACATGTATCGATTGTGGGGCTTGTGTAGCTGAGTGCCCCTACGGCGCAATTTTCCCTCTCAAGGAAGTGCCGGCCAATTTTATTGCCATGGGCGGAGAAGTGCTTAATGGAACCAGCAATATGCCTGGTTACGACACCGAGCACGATTGTGTAACTTATGAGGGCGATCCTGTACATCTGGATTTCTGCCGCGTCTTACTTGAGGATGAACAAGTAGACTTAACCGCCGCTATCCAGCGCAACCGGGATTTCTTTGAATCTGGGCCAGGATACCTGGCAGTCGAACTTTAGC
>CAYVRH010000012.1:0-14241 GCA_964452955.1 uncultured Anaerolineaceae bacterium
GCAACGGACAGTGTTTTCCTTTGGCAGGGACGGGTACGCTTGCCATGGAAATGGCGATTTCAAATGCCACCAAGGCAGGGGATAACGTTCTGATTGTCAGTCATGGCTATTTTGGGGATCGTTTCATTGAGATTTGTGCCCGCAAGAAGCTGCAATATGATGTCTTAGCTTCTGAATGGGGTCAAATTGTGCCAGTTGATGAGATCCGGGCACAGTTAAAGAAAAAACCTTATGCCGCGATCACCATATCGCATGTCGATACCTCTACAGGTGTTCGAGCACCAATCGAAGCGATTGGTCAAATGATGGTGGAGTTCCCTGAGACCATTTATATCCTGGATGGGGTGGCGGCCACTGGCGGTGAATTTGCGGATATGCATGCAATGAGCATCGATGTGATGTTTACCGCCTCACAGAAAGCTTTCGGCGTTTGCCCCGGCATGTTTGTACTGTGGGCAAACAAGAAATCCTTGCAACGGCGTAAAGATCTTGGCCTCATCCCTGAGTATTATGTTGACTACGAAAAGTGGCTGCCAATTATGCAGGACCCAGCCAAGTATTTTGCCACTCCGGCCATTAACCTGGTATGGGCAATGAAGGCATCCATGGAAATATTGCGTTCTGAAGGTTTGAAAGCCCGCTACGAGCGGCACGAAATAAATGCCAGGGCGGTACAAAAGGCGTTTGAATCCTTGGGCTTTAAAGTGCTTGCTGAAGCGCATCACCGCGCGGTGACTCTTTCAAACCTGGTCTACCCGGAAGGCGTACCTGATATGCCATTTAGAAACGCCATGCTTGAACAGGGTGTCAATGTGGCGGGTGGTTTAGGCCCGTACGCCGGTAAGATGGTACGGGTGGGGCATATGGGCAATATTGACGAGAGCGATTTGACAGCCTTGCTGATTGCATTTGAGAAGGCGTTGCATAAGGTCGGGCACAAAGTGGAATACGGTAAAGCCGTTGGTGTTTACCTCCATGAGCTGGAGCACCGGCTGCTTGAAGCCGAGGATCATGAGTAGGTGTAACGTGGCAAAGTTCCCCATAAAAGGCGTATTACCCCCGATGATCACTCCATTCAAAGAGAATGGGGATGTGGATTATGAAGCGTTTCAATTTAATCTCGAAAAATGGAACAAAACTGGTCTGACAGGTTTTCTTGTGGCAGGATCCAACAGTGAGACACCCTACCTGAATGAAACCGAAAAATTGAAGTTGATTGAACTTACGGTGAAAACAGTAGACAAGGGAAAGCTGGTACTGGTTGGCACCGGGCTTGAATCTACCCGGGAAACCGTCGAGCTGACGAATAAAGCCGCGCAGTTAGGCGCACACGCGGCATTGTTGCTGACCCCGAACTACTATGGCGATGCCATGGGTGATGAAGCCCAATATCAATTTTTTACTGACGTTGCCGATCAGGCGGATATACCGGTGATGATCTATAACGTCACAAAGTTTACCCACATTAATATCAGCCCGAGTGTGGTGACAAAACTTAGCCAGCACCCAAATATTCTGGGGATGAAAGATAGCTCTGGAAATATTGCCCAATTAGTGAAATTCCAGATCAGTGGATTGGACCCGGAATTTAACCTTCTGGTCGGAACGGCATCGGCCTGGAATCCGGCCATGCAGATTGGAATTAAGGCATCCATCATGGCACTGGCAAATTGCTGCCCTGAAGGCTGCGTGGAGGTTCAAACGCTCTTTGATGAAGGCCGGCATGCGGAGTCGCTGGCGCTGTACAAACGGCTCTATCCAGTAAACGAAGCTGTAACGGCCAAATTTGGTGTGCCTGGGTTGAAATTCGCTTGCGATCGGCTTGGTTTCAAAGGTGGTTACACGCGTAAACCACTCCTTAACCTTGGCAATGATCAGCGGAAGAAAATCGATGAAGTACTTAAGGACGCTCAGTTAATTTAGTTTAGTGAAAATTTGTTGAAAACCTTATAAAAAAAGCGTTTCTGCAAAAATTGATTTCTAATAGCAGTAACGACTAATGAGAGGAGGTCTGAAATGGGTGAGCAAGTAACCAATCATAAGCAAACCGAGTCCTTGCGGCTGTTTAAATCTGATTTCCTTGAATTTTTCAGCCATATCAATCCTTTGGTTGTCCTGGCTCTTTTTGGGTCCATCATTATTTTCTTCATTGTGAGAGCAATTCAAGATAATGAGGGAAGCCTATTTTTAGGTCTTCTTCTGCCCTGGCTCTTTGGAGTCCTGATTTGGACGCCCACCGAGTACCTGCTGCACCGTTTTGTTTTTCATTTTTCACCCAAAAATCCATCGGAAAGAACGAAACGCTTGCTCTTCCTGATGCATGGTGTCCATCACGCTGAGCCCCGAGAAAAGTCCCGCCTAGTTATGCCTCCAGTCGTCAGCCTTCCGCTGGCAGCCTTATTTTGGTTGTTTTTTAAGTTCATTGTTGACAATCTGCTTGGTATACCGTCGATTTTGCCGGCTTTGTTCGCCGGCTTCATGACAGGCTATCTGCTCTATGATATGACCCATTACGCGCTGCATCATTTCTCGCTCTCTGGCGAATATTTCCGAAAGCTGCGGCAACATCACATGGGGCACCATTTTAAAACCCATAATGCCAAGTACGGCGTTTCATCCTGGATTTGGGACAAAATTTTTCACACAATGTGAGGTTGATATGAATGAAAACTTAGTCGTTTACTCATCAAAAACTGGATTCACTCAGCGCTATGCGGAGTGGATTGCTGAAGAGTTGAGTTGTGAAGCTATCCCTCTTTCTGAACTTGATTCTGGGCAAGTAAGAGCCACCAAAACGATCGTTTATGGAGGGCCTGTGCATGCGGGGTGGGTAGTTGGGCTTAAAAAATTCTTAAGCCGTTCGGACCGGCAAAAAGATCAAAATGTGTTTGTTTTTGCTGTTGGACTAACCCCGATTAATTCCGCAGAAGTTCAACGCTATCGGACAGCAAATTTGAGCGAGGGCAATCGAAAGATCCCGTGGTTCTATTTTCAAGGCGGTGTAGACATCGATAAGGTAAAAGGGCCGGTCAAGCTTGTGCTAAAGATGATTGTACTTGCTGATGCAGACAATCAAAAGAATGAAGCCAAAAAAGCTGGAAAGGTTATTGACGAGACTATAAACCCGCTAAAGCAGGACCAAAGTAACCGTGAGTCCATAAAGCCCTTGGTGGATGCCGTTAAGTCAATTGAATGAAAAAGATAAGTCATATCGCCCTAAATGTGAGAGACCTTGAAGGTTCCATAAGTTTCTTTAAACGATACCTTGATGCCAAAGAAAATGAGTCGCATTATAAGAATTCCATAACAGGGCTTGAAACCTGCTTTTTATCCTTTGACGATGGTACACAGATCGAATTGATGACCTGGCCTGAAATGGTGGAGAAACCCTCTGGAACAAAAGTATTGGGTTTTGTCCATCTTGCCATCTCAGTCGGGTCCAAAGATACGGTGGATCTGCTAACCAAGAAAATGAAAGATGATGGTATCTTGGTGCTCAGCGGCCCCAGGACGACCGGAGATGGATACTACGAGAGCCTTATCCAGGATGCTGAAGGCAACCTGATCGAAATCACCGTCTAGGTTATTGATAATTTAGGGGAATCATTGACTAATATCAGAGATAATCTCAAAGTGAAACGCTTTTCGATATAATAGCGCCTGATGAGCCCAATAACCACTGTTGAAAGCGGAACCACGCTCCGGAATCGTTTGAGTCGGGCGATTGTTTTGGCAATCCGTACTTTGATGCAACAGCCAGCTCCAAACCGATTGAGCTTGGATTTGGCAGGGTTTGTCATTTTGGCTCTGGAGAAGATCCAAGAATCCATTGAAACCAGCGCTTTAGCTTGGGAGAAACGGGATTACTGGCTGAAGGCAGATCGCTTTCGTATGGAATGGCAGTGGGTGGGGGAGAGTCTGAAAAAACTTACCGAGCAACTTTTGCAGCAGAATTGGGCCGCTTTGGCGATGAGTTTAACTTCCGTAGCTCAAAATCTGAACCAAGTTGAAATTCGACCTAATAACCGCATCGGCGAGCCATGGATCGGTGCCTGGGAATCCTTCAAGAAACAGCATCCGCAGTAAAACCATCCATTTACTGGTTTAGTTATAAGAACAAAAATGGACACAAAGAGGGGAGTGGCTATATCAATATTTTCGATTAAGGTTATGATAAGTATCATTATCGCAAACATAACGTAGCCTATGAGAAGAGCGGGGTAGGATAAAATCGTCAACGGTGGATCGGAGAAGACAGATTATCTTCGGCACATCATGGCGTGCATAAATTCGTAAAGTACTTGAATACCTCTCCACGAGTAATTAGCCCTTGTGTTTTCTAACTTAAATATTCGAATTGAATTTGAATATTTGCTTTGTTCATTGCTCCAGATTTTCCACCATATACCTCCGAAACAAATAGCTTCATGACAATGGTTAGCACCCACCCAGGTTTAGTCCAAAATATATAATTACTATACGCAATACAGTAAGTATTCGAAGAAATATCTGGTTAGCTGTACGTCAACACTACTCCACAACCTGGCCTCAACACTGAACTTTTATGTCTAAAAAAATGCAGTTAGCCAGTTGTACAAAGATTGTATAAAGTATCTCGTTGATCACTGTGTATGCGACTATGGTTGCGATAACTTATAATTGCTTCATGCAAGCGCGTGTGCTGATTCAGGATGTCATGCAAGCTTACCTTAGTTCGGTGAAGCTTTCGCGCAGCGCTAACACTGCCCGCACGTACGCAAACGCTATCCGTACTTTCTCAGAAGTGTTGGAAGCACACGATCTGAAACTCGAAACCGCAGAACTGCCTGAATTGAAGGAAGAGTGCATCATATGGATGGCAGACGAGCTTAAGGGGCTCTCGCCAGCCACAGAACAATGCTATCTGACGGCAAGCGTAGGCTTGTTCGAGTACATTGCGGGGGAAAACCTGGCGCCAATAAACCTCCCGCGCATCAGGTTGCTCATCAAGCAGCGTGCCAGAAGGCCTGGCATCCGTTTACCGCAATTTCCCAAATCGGATATTGAAACTGTGTTGCAATACGCAGAAACACTCAACACGAAACCCTACGAAAACGAGGTCGAACGCCTGATTAACCTGCGGGATCGTGCCTTGCTGCTGACGCTCGCGGATACCGGCTTGCGCATCCATGAAGCCTGCAAATTGCGACGCGGTGATATCGACTGGCATGAATCGCGGGCAATCGTAATCGGCAAAGGAAACAAAGAGGCGGTAGTGCGGTTTTCCAGGCGGGCGATTGCTGCTGTAAAGGATTATCTAGCGTTACGGGCTACCAGGGACGGCAGCGGAGGGAAAGCCCTGAGCGCTTTACCCATCTTTGCCCGGCACGACAAAGCCGCTGGCAGCAAGGTAAGGTCAATCTCGACTACCACAGGCAGAGAAATTGTCATTAACAGAGTTCGAGAGGCCTGCGGTGAAGAAGCTGTCGGTACGATCACACCCCATAGCTTCCGTCATTACTTTGTGACCACGGTGCTAATGAGTTCTGGCAACTTAAAGTTGGCCCAGGAGTTGGCAAGACACACCAATATCGCCGTGACTCAGCGCTATTCCCACCTTTCAGATGACGAATTGGACAAAAAGTACCAAGAAATCTTCGGATAAGAAATCCTGGTGGTATTATTTGGCAGAATCCGAAAAGTTCTAAGGAGCTTATGCCAGACAATCGCATCAAATCTCATCCGATCTTGAAGGACAATTCCTCCCCAAACACTCCATTTTATTGGGAAAAGCAAAAATTCTTCGCCAAACCCGGCGAGATGATTTCTTCCGCTTTATTCGCGAATGGAATCAGCGTTTTTGGTCATCATCCCAAGGATCACTCACCCCAGGGCATCTATTGCGCCAACGGGCAGTGTTCCCAATGCCTGGTTTTGGCCAACGAAGTGCCCGTCAAAGCTTGTATGACCCCCATTGAAGAAGGCATGCATGTAAACCCGATCAATGGCTTGTATACCTTACCAAATGTGCTTTCAAACGGAGCCAAAGGAAATCCACAACTGACTTATGAAGAACCGGATGTTCTCATTTTGGGAGGCGGGCCTGCAGGGCTTTCCGCCGCGATTGAACTTGGCAAATTGGGGGTCAGTGTAATCCTGGTGGATGACAAGGATCGATTGGGCGGCAAGTTGGTGCTGCAAACGCACCGCTTCTTCGGTTCCAGCGAAGCCGTTTACGCAGGCACCCGTGGGATTGATATCGCCAAAAAATTGGAAAATGAAACCCGAGCCCAGCTAAGTGTTGAAGTCTGGATGCGCTCGACAGCCCTGGCAGTTTTTGAAGACAAATCAGTAGGTGTTCTGCGCGATAATAAAACCTACCACCTCATAAAACCCAAGATACTGCTGGTTGCCACAGGCGCGCGCGAAAAATCCCTTGCCTTTGTTGGCAACACCCTACCGGGTGTTTACGGCGCGGGAGCATTCCAGACCCTGGTCAATCGCGATCTGGTAAAACCCTGTCAGAACCTCTTTATCGTTGGTGGTGGCAATGTGGGCCTCATTGCCGGATATCACGCCATTCAGGCAGGTATTCATGTGGCAGGATTGGTTGAAGCGGCTCCCCAATGCGGAGGTTACAAGGTTCACCTGGACAAGTTGAAACGTTCCGGTGTTCCGGTCTTCACCTCAACTACGGTTATAAAAGCTATCGGCAAGGAAGCGGTGGAAAAAGTGGTCATTGCCAGTGTGGATGATCATTTTCAGCCTATTCCTGGCACTGAGCGCGAATTTGCCTGCGATACCGTCTTGATCGCAGTTGGTCTGGATCCAGTTAATGAATTCCTCAACAAAGCCAAAGAAGTTGGTATGCAGGTTTACTCTGCCGGTGACGCCAAGGAAATTGCAGAAGCTTCCGCGGCGATTTTCTCCGGCAAGATCGTTGGCAATCAGATTGCCACCCTGCTTGGTAAACGTCAGGAACCCATCCCGCTCGAATGGGCTGAATTTGAAGCCATCCTGAAATCCAAACCCGGAAAAGTACACTCGGAATTAACTTACGATAAGCTGGAAGGCGTTTTTCCGGTTATGCATTGCGATCAGGAAATTCCCTGTGACCCGTGCTCAACGGTCTGTCCAAAACACCTGATTACCATCAGCAAGACCGATATTCGCAGTACTCCCAAATTTCCTTATGCTGAGGATACAGACTGTATTGCTTGCGCCCGTTGTGTTTCAGTTTGTCCTGGCCTGGCGGTCAGTCTGGTGGACTTCCGCAAGAGCCAAGATCACGCCCTGGTCACCCTCCCCTACGAGCAAGACGCAGACCAAGTCAAACCTGGGACCCTAGTGACTGTAACTGACGTTGACGGAAAAGCGTTGGCTGAATTACCAGTAAAAGCTACGCGCAAATTACCTAATTATGGCGGGACAACCCTGGTATCTCTGGAAGCTCCGCGCGAATTAGCGACAAAAATTAGTGGCGTCAGAATTATTAGCTCAGACAAACCCGAGGCCTTTGATGAGAGCGTGGACTTCAAAAAACTGGCGGATGAAGCCATCATTTGCCGCTGTGAACGTGTGACTGCGGGTGAAATTCGGCAGCTCATTCGTTCCGGCGTACGCGATGTCAATCAGATCAAAGCCACACTCAGGGCGAGTATGGGCGCGTGCGGTGGCAAAACTTGCCTAACGATGATCCGGCGCTTGTTCCAGTCTGAAGGTATTAATTTGGCTGAAGTAACTGATTCCACCGTCCGTCCTGTTTTTGTGGAGGTTCCTATAGGCATTTTTGCAGGTGTTGAAGACCGCTCCGTCAAGTACGAAGGAGGTAAATAATGGAACAATCTTATGATGTCGTCATCATCGGAAGTGGTTCTATTGGTACTCCAACCGCCATGTTTATGGCTCAAGCGGGTTTCAAGGTGCTTGTGTTGGATGCATTGAGCAGCAACGGCCAGGGTTCAAACAAACATGCTATCGGCGGGGTAAGGGCTACGCATTCAGACCCTGCCAAGATTTATCTTTGTACTGATTCCATCAAGGTATTTTCAACCTGGGAAGAAGCCTATGGGGATGACATTGAATGGCATTCCGGCGGCTACAGTTTTGTGGCTTATGATGAACAAATCGCGCAGAATCTCAAGGACCTGCTGGTCATTCAGAAGAAAGCCGGCCTCAATATTGATTGGAAGTCCCCCGAGGAATTGCGGAAACTCACGCATGGCATCAACATGAAAGGATTGTTGGGCGGTACCTTTTCACCTGAGGATGGGTATGCATCGCCTCTGAAATCTAACTTTGCTTTCTTTACCCAGGCTTGCAAGGCCGGAGCTGATTTCCATTTCAACGAAAAGCTTACCGCTATTAACGTTCTGGATCACAGAGTGCAGTCCGTACAGACCGACAAAGCCACCTACCCCTGCAAGTGGGTGATCAATGCCGCCGGTAGTTGGGCCGCCGAGGTCTCAAAGTTGGCCGGCATTACCGTGCCTGTCAGGCCGGACTCACATGAGGCCTTGGTCACTGAACCTGTAGCTCATTTTATGGAGCCCATGATTGTGGATTTACGCAAACGGCCGGGCTCAGCCAACTTCTATTTCTATCAAAACGCGGATGGCCACCTGATTGGCTGCCAAACACCTGATCCTCAGATTTGGGGAGATTTCCAAACCGAAACCAGTGAGTTTCTGCCGCAGATTTGCAGACGGCTGATTGAAGTGATTCCCAATTTAAAAAATCTGCGTGTCAGGCGCACCTGGCGCGGTACTTACCCGATGACGCCGGATGGCTCACCAATCCTCGGTGAGGTTGCCGATCTCGAGGGATATGTATTGGCAGTAGGTACTTGCGGGCAGGGCTTCATGCTGGGTCCTGGCGTTGGAAAAGTACTCTGCCACCTTGTTCAAGGCGATCTGAGCCTGGAAGAAAAGGCTTGCTTGCATGACCTGAGGCTTGACCGGTCGTTTGTCAACGAAGAAAAATTGGGATAAACAAATTTCAAATTTGGTTTAGAATTTGCGGTAGAGTATGAGTTTTGAAAGCTTTACCGCAAAATTACCTTCCAATTATTCACCTGAAGATCGCGCACACATAGCCGAAGCTTATCAGCTTGCCGAGGCTGCTTTCGCAGGTCAGGATCGAGCTAATGGTGATCCTTACATGTCTCATTGCGAGGCTGTAGCGGAGATTCTTTTGGAATTGGACACCTCCCCTAGCATGATCATTGCCGGCTTGTTGCACGACGCAACTCTGGATACTGATCTGACTCTCGAAGAGATACAAAACAAATTTGGTGCCAACATTGCCAGTTTGGTGCAAGGCTGTTCCAAAATCACTGCTCTGCAGCAGCTCTCCCGGGGAGATCAACATCCCGATGAACGGAAACCTTTACCCGAAGTTTTACCTATAGAAAACGACAGCCGCAAGAACGAAATTGTGGCAGAGACGTTGCGAAAGATGCTGCTGGCTATCGGAGATGACATCCGAGTTATCGTGATCAAACTGGCCGATCGTTTACACAACTTGCGGACGCTCTCTGCCATGCCCCAGGACAGGCAAGTGCAAATTGCCCAGGATTCCCTGGACGTTTTCTCACCCTTGGCAAACCGCTTGGGTATTTGGCAAATCAAATGGGAATTGGAAGATTTGAGTTTCTTCTATACCAATCCCCAAAAATACCAGGAAATCTCTGATCAGATTGCCCTCAAGCGTGAAAAGCGCACAGAGGAAATCAATGAAATCATCAATTCCCTGGATGCGGAACTTAAAGAAGCCGGTGTCAGCGCAAAAATCACTGGCCGGCCAAAGCACATCTATTCCATCTACCGCAAAATGATTCGTAAAGGGCAAAATTTTGACGCCATTCGGGACTTGCGCGCAGTCAGGGTAATCGTGGATACGGTTGAATCCTGTTACAAGGTGCTTGGGCTGGTTCATATGCGTTACCAACCTCTGCCTGGAGAATTTGACGATTACATTGCTGCCAGAAAGCCCAACAACTACCAAAGCTTGCATACAGCAGTAATCTATACCGACGGTAAACCGCTTGAAATCCAGATCCGCACCCCGGAAATGCATCAAAATGCCGAGTACGGTATTGCCGCCCACTGGCGCTATAAGGAAAATAGCGGTCTCATTTCGAACCAATACCAGCAAAAAGTGACATCACTGCGTAGCCTTTTAGCCCTCAGTAAAGAAGCGGAAGACAGCCAGGACGTGTTGGATGCGATCAGCTCGGATGTCTTCAAAGATGAAGTCTACGTGGTTACGCCCAAAGGCAGTGTCATCCCCCTGCCCGCAGGCTCCACCCCCATTGATTTTGCCTACACTGTGCACACGGATATCGGCCACCGCTGCCGTGGAGCAAAAGTGAACGGTAAACTGGTAACCTTGGATTATCAGTTGCAAACTGGCGATCAGGTTGAAATCCTGACAGTGAAAAAAGGTGGTCCCAGCCGGGATTGGCTGAACCCCAATCTTGGGCTGGTTAAATCAAGCCGCTCTAAGTCCAAGATTCGCCAGTGGTTCAAACAACAAGATCGTGAAGAAAACCTTTTGCATGGCAAAGAAACGATTGAGCGCGAATTTAAGCGTCTAGGGGTAAGCCAACCGGATTTGGCGCGCTATGGGGCTAGTTTTGGCTTCAAGACGGTTGATGATCTCTACATCGCGGTGGGTAGCGGTGACTTTGGGCTCGGTAGGCTGGTCAAGCTTTATTCCGATGAACAGAAAGAAAGCCTGGCGCAAGAACTGCAGGTAAAGCCCTCATCTTTCAATAAGCAAGCCGCAGACAGCGGGTTTACAGTTACTGGCATGAAGGGTCTGGCAACCGCGACCGCGCGTTGCTGCCATCCTGCGCCAGGAGATAATATTATCGGCTATATAACCCGGGGCCGTGGAGTAACCATCCACCGCTCGGACTGTCCGAATATATTAAGAGTGAGAGATAAGGAACGTTTACTCCGAGTGGATTGGGGTCAAGCCCAACAAACATTCCCGGTTGAAGTCCAGATTGAGGCTTTCAATCACTCCGGCTTGATGACTGAAATTTCGACTGTGCTCGGAAGTGAACCAGTGCGCCTGGTAGATTTGAGCATGATAAACCGAAATGAGCTCGTTCGGGCGAAATTGGTGGTAGAACTAGCTGGACTGGATCAACTTAGCCGGTTACTGGCCCGGCTTGAGAATATTCCAAATGTTATTGAAGCCGCCAGGGTAAAACCAGGCTAATGCTTGCGTAATGGCTTTACGGTTTTTTGGGTATACGGTAAAATGCCTGCGAAACCCCTACTAGAGAGGTAAATTAAGGAAGATGCCAAAAATTAGATGCCACTATCTCGATTGCACTTATCTCGATGATCGCTATTGCTGTGCAGCTGCCATTGAACTGAACCCCGATTCAGGCTGTCAAACCTATGCCCCGGATGAAGAAGCAGAAGTACCTTCCTGGGATGAAGAAGGTGATGATGATTGGGATGGCGGCGAAAATGAGGAAGAACCCGAAGACCTCTGGGCCAGCGACGAAGATGAAACCGACGACGAAGACGAGGACGACGCTGATCCGTATTAGACCTTGACGCCTTGACTGGCCATAGGAGAGGAGTGCACTATGGAAGAAAATTCGCTGGGGAAAACGACCATCGCCCCAAATGTACTGACGACGATTGTTCGGTTGACCACCCTTGGCACCCCTGGGGTGACCAGGCTGGCAAATGCATCAAGCGGTGTTGCTCGCGTGGAACATCAGGCTGATGGTGTTAAAGTTTTTTATCATGGAAACGAAATTTCAGTAGACGTATACATTGTCATAACAGCATCTGAAAACGTTCGATTAGTTGCTGAAGAAGTGCAAAAGCGGGTTATTCGGGCAATTTCTGAGATGGTGGGCATGCAAGTTGTTCAGGTAAACGTACACGTATCTGACGTGGATATCGAGAACTGAAATGGTAGCGAAAAAAACCAAGTCGCGCATGGCCGCGTTGCAGGCACTTTATGAACTGGATCTCGCGGACCATCCGCTGGGTTCCGCGCTCGAAGCGCGGGCAGAGGATCTTGAGTTGGATGAAGCCCAGTACGACTTTGCGCTCAAGCTCACCCAGGGTGTGCATAAAACGACAGTTCAATTGGACGAGTTAATTAGCCGGCACGCCCCCGAATGGCCTCTGGACCAGGTTGCGGTGATTGATCGAAATATCCTGCGCCTGGCTTTGTGGGAAATTGCCTTCTACCGCGAGACTCCCCTAAGAGTTGTCATTAACGAAGCAGTGGAACTTGCCAAGGTTTATGGAACTGACAGTTCACCCCGCTTTGTTAATGGTGTTCTGGGAAGCCTTGTTGAGAGCCTTGAAAAGATCAAGCAGTCAATTCTCAAATAATTCTGAGGAAAATAGTCGCGAACATGTGTTTTCAAGCTTTTCCAGGAAAAAAAGCATCTCTTGTTTTGCTTGAAAACGATTAAGATATAACATAGATGCTATAACAATAGTGAAAACGAATAAAAAAGGAGAGCTATGTCAGATACCCAGGATTATTCTCACCAGATGGTCTCGAGGTCTTTGAGAGATTTAGGATTCGGACCGGAACTTGATTTTGAATACAACCTTCCTGCCGCGACTTTAATTGAAGAGGCTGTCAACCAAAATGAAGGCCAACTCTCAAGCGAGGGTGCCTTTATTGTGGATACGACCCCCTATACAGGGCGATCTCCCAAGGATAAATACATTGTTGAGGATGACGATCCGGATCTGTGGCTGGCTTCTGGCACAGAATGGATGCCCAGGGAAAAATTTGAAGCCTTAAAAGCCAAAATGCTTTCTCACCTTGGTAAGCAACACCTCTTTGTGCGCGATATGAAAGCTGGTGCTGACCCCGAAAATCTGGCAAAAATCCGAATAATCACAAATTTAGCCTGGCACAGCTTGGCTGCATCCAACCTTTTCATTAGGAATACTGGGGAAGCCTGGGACAAGCTGGATTTCCAGGTAATCGTGGATAGCAACTTTGAGGCTGACCCTACAGTCGATGGCACCAGATCCCCAGCCTTTATCATTTTAGATTTCAAAACCAAAGTTGTACTGGTGGCAAAAACCCGCTATTCAGGGGAAATTAAGAAATCTGTCTTCACCTTTATGAATTACCGCTTGCCCAAAAATGGTGTGCTGCCATTGCATTGCTCAGCAAATATTGGGCATGCTGATGACGTAGCCCTTTTCTTCGGGCTTAGTGGCACCGGCAAGACAACGCTCTCCTCAGACCCTGATAGGGCATTAATTGGAGATGACGAACATGGTTGGAGCAGCAAGGGCGTCTTTAACTTTGAAGGCGGCTGTTTCGCCAAAACGATTCGCCTGAACCCCAAATATGAACCCCTGGTTTGGGCTGCCATCAACCGCTTTGGCTGCCTGATCGAAAATGTGCCGATGAACCCAGACCGGGTTCCTGATTTTGATAGCGATATAAAAACAGAAAATACGCGTGCTGCCTATCCTCTTAGTTTTATCCCCAACTTTGTGCCGTCCGGTCAAGGCGGACACCCACACCACATCTTCTTCCTGACCGCTGATGCCTTTGGCGTTTTGCCACCTCTTTCCAAATTGAGTACCGACCAGGCTTTATACTACTTCTTGAGCGGTTACACGAGCAAGTTAGCCGGTACCGAACGAGGCTTGGGGGATAAACCAGAGACCACATTCTCAACATGTTTTGGGGCACCTTTCTTGCCGCTACGGCCAGCGATTTATGCCCAACTTTTGGCACAACAACTGGAAAGATATGGCACCAAGGTTTGGCTGCTAAATACTGGTTGGTCGGGTGGCGCATATGGCATTGGCAAACGAATGGCCTTACCTTTGACCCGCCGCATGATTTCTGCGGTGCTTGGAAACGAACTGGAGGCCACGCCCACCCACATGCACCCGATTTTCAGACTTGAAATACCGGATACAATCGAAGGTGTACCTACTGATGTTCTGGACCCGGAAAAGACCTGGTCTGATCAGGAAGCTTACGAAAAAGATGCCCGGGCTTTGGCTGCCAAATTTGTTGAGAATTTCAAGAAATATGAAAATTCGGTTCAAAGCTCAGTAACACAAAGCGGACCAGCTCTTGATTAGCGGAGGCTAAATGGAAAAATTTGTCATTCAAGGCGGCATTCCCCTACGAGGGGAAGTTCGCCCGTCAGGAAACAAAAATGCCGCCTTGCCACTAATGGCTGCGTGCCTGCTTACCGACGAGCCGGTTATCCTGCACAATATGCCTGAAATT
>CAYVRH010000013.1:0-533 GCA_964452955.1 uncultured Anaerolineaceae bacterium
CAGGGTCATTCTCGCGGCCTTCCTTGACCACCAGGATGTTGGCATAAGGGTTGTCAGCGCCACTTTCAAGCGCCAGCGCGTCTTTGGCTGGGGTCAGGCCGCCATCCAGGGCATAGTTTCCGTTGATAACGGAGACCGCCGTATCATCCAAAGAGCGTACCAGTTGGGCGGCTTCCAATTCTTTGATATCCAGCTTCAAGGGATTCGTCGCAATATCGTTGACCGTGGCGGCATAACCCACACCTTCCTTGAGCGTGAGCAAGTTATTGGCGGCCAGCAGGTTCAGGGCTCGCCCGGCGTTGGTGGCATCGTTGGGGATGGCCACCACGGCGCCCTCCTTCAGTTCGGAAAGTGCCTTAATTTTCTTTGAGTAAACGCCCAACGGCTCGATGTGTACTGTGCCTACAGAGACCAGCGTGGTCTTATGCTGTTCGTTGAAATCCTTGAGGTAAGGCAAATGCTGGAAGAAGTTGGCATCCAGCTGGCCATCCTGCACTGCGATGTTGGGCTGGACGTAATCCGTGAATTCGACC
>CAYVRH010000013.1:543-13402 GCA_964452955.1 uncultured Anaerolineaceae bacterium
CGATCATACCCTGGAAATCGGCAACAACAACAGGTTCGTCGCCCACCACCCAGGCGTCATGGCCGAGTGGAAGTAACGACACGTCACCGGCCTTGCACTCAAACTGGCTACCATCGTCCATCAAGATCTTGATTGTGCCGGACAGATGATACTGGAAATGTGGGGCTTCACAGCTTTTTGTTTTGACCAGCGGCTGCAGTGAATTCGACCACTTCCAGCACAAGGTTGTTTTTAGCTGCCAGGTTATCCTTGATGAAGTTGATTATCTGGGCATGCGGTACGGGGGTAACCCCGATTTTCAGTTTGAGTGGTTCGGCAGGTTTTTCAACAGCAGGTGCAGCGGTGGGTGGAACAGTTTGACAAGCTGAAAGCAACACCAGGGTAAACAGCAGGATTGCCAAAAGGCTGGATAGTTTTGATTTTTTGGTTATACGCAGGGTTTTCATTTTTTCTCCTAACAATTTCTAAGCAATAAAAAAGCCACCCGATGGGTGGCTCATTATTTCTTCGCGTCCACCGCATCCATTTAGCAATCTGGAGGCGATGGGTTCGTTAGGGGTTACAGGCTGGAATGTGGCTCAAAATCCAGCGCAGAACGATACCCATCGCCTGCGCATGGCCATAACCATTGGCCGTTGAGACTTCGAAATCACATTTCTTTTCAACATGCTGGCAATGATAACCAGCTTCGTCGGAATGTCAAGGCAAATAAATCACTTCAAAGCTTTTTGCTTAGTAGCCTGATGCATAATGATGCAACCGGTCGGGCAATCTCTGGCGCAAAAACCACAGGCAATACAGGTTTTTGGATTGGCAAGATAGGGGGCTTGCCGGGGGTAACTCTGCTGCGGATCGTGGCTGCCATTTCGCCATAAATCGATTGCGCCGGTAGGGCAAACATCCACGCAGATATTACAGAACACGCACGCTTTGATTTCCCAGCCGGGATTTGGCCAGATTTCGGGCCGTTGACGCTCAGCCTCCCGCCCTTCAGGGGTCAAGACAGCATGAAAGGCACAGACCCGGCCACACGCGCCACAATCGATGCAAAAAGCAGGGTTAATCTGGTGTTTCTGCTTGCGTTCCCCGTGGATGGCTTCCACCGGGCAAATCCGCGCGGAGAGCGTGCAACCAGTACAAGCTTCCGTTATCTGGTAAGCCATCAGACAGATCCTTCCTCATGGACAAAGGTCAGGTCTTCAGCATATGGCTGACCCGTAACTGCATCCCAACCCATCAAATCCCAGTAGAGCGGTACCATGCCATCCAGATCAACCGAACGCCCCTTATTGACTCCCTTTGTTAGTGGCAACTCGCCAATCAGGCGGGGGTTGAGGTGATGACGTAGCGGGGCACCTTGTTTTACATTAAAAGTCTGACGCAGGCTTGAAATCTTGCGGCCAAGTTCAAGGTAGTCATCCGCTGTCTTTTCCCAACCAGTTACTGCGTTCAGCCCTTCATAAAGAGGTGCCCGATCAGCACCCATCAAAGCCCCAAAAATGCAGCCACCAGCTGCGTCGATCACCATTTTGAACTGTGAATTGGCTGCAGCCATGCCTGCCAGGTAACGGTTGGTGTGGTAGCGCTTGTTCTTAGCGAAAAGGTAACTTGGAGGTTTTGGCACCTTGTGGGACTTTTTCCAGAGGCGGTACATTTCGTAATACAGTTGCGAACCCACCGTATGGCGCCCGGGGGTCGGTTCAACCGCGTAGTGCAGGGCAAATCCGGGGTCAGCCCGACCGTCGTGCATGGCTGGTTCCTGCCCGCCGGCGTGCATGGCAAATACTTCAGAACCCTTGCCGATGCGTTTGGCGGCCAATTTGGTGCCATCAGCCAGGATGTCGCCGATGCCTTCTCGCTTGATGATTTTGTCGAGTAGAGCCATAATTGCTTCAGAATTGCCCCATTTGAGTTCGACACCTTCCGTGTCAGCTCTCGTCAGAATGCCATGTTCAAAGCACTCAATCGCGAACGCGATCACGCCGCCCACAGAAATACTATCCAGGCCAGCTCGGTTTAGGCGTTCGTTCATCTCAAAAAGTGAATCGACATCCTCATTCAACAACAAACCGCCCAAAGATAGGATGGTCTCATACTCAGGTTTATGCGTGTCAGCCTCACGCCCGGGCAGCTCACAAATCCCCCCACAACCTATCGGGCAGGAGTAGCAATGGTATTTCGCTTTTTCGCGTTTTAGCAGCGCGTCGGGGTCAATATTAGCTGTTTTGCGGGCATCAAAATCAAGGCTGCTTCCAGCCCAGTTACGGATGGGGGAATCACCGGTCTGGATGGAAAACTCGTTCATCGAGATCGTGCCCCATTTTTTGAGCAGGATTTTGTAGAGCAATCCATCCTGGCGCATGGTAAGCGGCAATCCACCCATGAGGATTCCCAGGTCCCGCATACCACGCCCACTTAAGAAAGGTGGTTGGAAGCGGATAACTTTTAGAAATTCTGCAGTCAGCGTCTTCAAGCGCTTTGGGTCTGCCACACTGACCGGGTGTGAGCCTTTGATAGCCAAAGCCTTCAGACGCTTGGAACCCATCACAGCCCCCAACCCGCTTCGGGCAGCCATGCGGCCTTGATCGTTGACAATCCCAGCAATCAGCGAAAGTTTTTCGCCGCCCTGGCCGATGCAGGCTACTCGCAGAGCTTTGCCATGGTTGCTTGCCTGGATGAGGGCTTCAGTTTCGCGGGCATCTTTGCCCCAAAGCCCAGCAGCATCACGCAATTCCGAGCCCTTATGATCGACATAAAGATAAACCGGTTTTGGGCTGATTCCGCTGAAGAAAATACCGTCGAAACCGGAAGCCTTGATGGCTGGGGCCAGCGTACCGCCGCAGTTGGCATCACCCCAGGTGCCGGTGAGCGGTGATTTCCCCGCCACCATCCAGCGCCCGGTCATCAGCGCGCCAGTGCCGGTCAGTAAACCAGGCACAAAAGCCAGTACATTTTCAGGCCCAAGCGCGTCCGCGCCAGCAGGAATACGCTTGTAGAGGTAATAAGCCGCCAGTCCAATCCCAGCCAAGTAGTTTTCGTAGACGCTCTCGGGCACATCTTCAATCCGGCACGTGCCAGCCGTTAGGTCCACCCAAAGAATTTTTCCGGAAACACCCTTGATCACTCAAACCTCAATCGTTTGCCCCGCTACAGGCTGATGCATCAGATTTTCAAGGTTGTCGTTGGCAACCTTGACCCCCAAATTATACTTTGCGATTTCAGGATTTGGCTTGAGGATCCCAACTGATTAAAAAGCGTCCATCCTGCTGAATGACTTCCACAGGGCTGTCATAAAGCCTGCTGAGGGCTTCTGAGTTAATCACAGCCGCGGTTTCCCCATCAAAAAGGATTTGCCCCTTTTGCATCATCAGGGTGCGCTGCGAAAGTGCCAGGGCAAAATCAGGTTCATGAGTTGTAAAAATGAGGTTGTGGCCTTCCCGGGCGAGCTCGCGCAGTAGATTTGTGAGTCTGGTCTTATTCCCAAGATCCAGATGTGAGGTGGGCTCATCCAAAAGAATTGTTTTGGATTGTTGGGCAAGGGCTCTAGCAATCAGTAGCATCTGTTTTTCACCGCCGCTCATGGCCATGATGGAGCGGTTTGCCAGCGATGATAGGCCCACGCGCTCAAGAGCGGCAAAAGCAATCTTCTGGTCCGTCTGATTGGGTTGTTCAAGGGGTGCCAGATATGGCGCTCGTCCAAAGAGCGCGTAATCCAGGGCACTGAATTCGAAACTAACCGGTTCATTCTGCGGAACCAGGGCCAAAAGCTGCCCAAGTTCGCGCCTTGAATAATCCGGAAAACGTTTCCCATTCAGGTGCAGGTTGCCTTTAGCAGGCTTCAGCCAACCCAGGATAATGTGCAGGAGGGTAGTTTTTCCACTGCCATTGGGGCCAAGGATGGCCAGCGGCTGCCCCTCCTGGATGGAAAGTGAAAGCCCATCCAATACTGCCTGTCGAGATCCGGCATAATTAAACTTGATATCTTGCAGTTGAAGAAGGTCAGCCATATTACACCCTGGTCCCCTGGCGACCGCGCGCGAGCAGGAAGAGGAAAACAAGCGCACCCACGAAAGAAGTGAGGATCCCCAGGGGCAATTCCCCCGGGAAGAGCGTGCGAGCCAGATCGTCACAAATTAGCGCGAATATGCCCCCCAACAAAATCGAGCCCGGCAATACGTAACGGGTATTGGCTCCAAATAAGCGCCGAGCAATCTGCGGCATGATCAGCCCAATCCAACCTACAATACCAGCCACCGAGATTACCGCTGCTGTCACCATCACCGCCGCAATCAAGATCAAAAGGCGTTCCCGTGTTGGGGTGAGCCCCAGAGAGAATGAGCTCTGGTCATTGAGTGAAAGCAAGTTCAAACGCCAACGCATTAGCACCAAAACAGTCAATCCAATGACAACGGCTGGCAGAATGCTGAGCAATTTTTGCCAGGTGATGGACCACAAACCGCCCAACATCCAGAAAGTTATTTCGGGTAGCTGGCTGAGTGGGTCGGCAACCATTTTGAGAATGCCGACTCCAGAGGAGAATAGCGCCGAGATGGCAATACCGGCCATAATCAGGCGCAACACCCAACCACCAAAACGCACCCGCCGTGCAATCAGGTACGACATGCCCATGCCCAGAAATGCGCAAACGAAAGCTGAAAGCTGCACAGACCAGAGTGCTGACGAAATGTAGATGATGCTGAAGGCTGCGCCAAAAGCCGCCCCTTGCGAGACGCCCAAAAAGCCAGGTTCAACCAAGGGATTGGCAAAAATAACCTGCAAAACAGTCCCAGCCGCGGATAGTGCCATCCCAAGCAACACGGCTGTAAAAATGCGTGGCAGGCGCAGGTTCACAACCAGCCGATATGCCAGGGCATCAGTCTTGAGAAGATTGGGGGCCATAAGGCCAGGTTTTGGGTAACGCCCGATAAACACCGAAAGCAATACCAGCAATAGCAACAGCACTCCAAAAGTGACTATGATCTTTCTGGCTGTTCTGGTAGAAGTCATCATCACCGCGCCAGGTTACTGGAAGTATGCTCGCAGGAGCGGCTTGATGTGTTGTTCGTAGGTTTTTGTGTCCATTCCATACATGTTGAAGTAAAAGTTGCGGGCAGCCTCGTAGAAATCCAGTGACCAGATGGTATCCGGGTGCAAGGAACGGGCAAACCAGAGCATGCCCAGAGCCCAGCGTGTGTCGGGTTGGTCGTAAGGGTAAATATCTCCCAGCATGGGGCGCAAACGGGAATCTTTAACCGCGCGCAGCTCCTGCCATTGGGGGTCAGCTTTCAGCGCAGCCACAGCCTCGAGGACGGGTGCGGTATAGGAGGTGACAAAAATATAGTCCGGATCCCAGGCAGCGATTTGTTCAAGACCCACCTTGGTCCAGCCCTTTCCCAGGGGAGCATCCTTCCAGATCGGGTTGCCGCCAGCGGTCTCAACCAGTGCGGTCTGAATCCAGGATGCAGGAGCTACGTTGAAGCTTACAGCACCATCCTGGCTGCTGTAATTGATGAGCAGCACAGTTGGCAATTCTTCTACAGGTATGTCATCAAAGTACTTGCTGATATCAGCTACGTTGGTGCGGTAATAAGCGCGAAGTTTGATGGCGCGGTCCTGTTCCTGGAAAAGTTCTCCAAGAGTTTCGAGGTCACGGTCGTACTGATCGTAGGTCTCAAGCTCCAAAAAGACCACAGGAATGCCCAGACTGGCCAGGGATTCCCCCAGTTCTTTATTGGTTGTCTTGAGTAGCACGCAGTCCGGTTGCAAGGCAGCAATTTGTTCAGGACCAGCTGACATCTCAATTTCCTGTTTCTTGACGAGATCTGGGTCGAGAATGCTGAGGAAGTCCGCGCTTTTCTGCTGCATGGCGGCAATGCCAATCACCCGTTCACGAACCGTGGGGAACATGTATACTGCGTCTGCTACCATGAATACCCCTTTGCCAACCAGCGCGATGCGCTCGGGGGCCTTCTGAAAGCTGACCTCGCGGTTAAGGGCATCCGTAATGACGATGGCAGGCTCAGCCGGCTCTGTCGCGGGAACAGACTCCGTTGTTGCGATTGGTGTATTCTCAGTGGCCACCTCAGTTTTTTCAGGTTCGTAGGTCGCCACTGGGGCTGTTGGGCTGGCTTCGACTGCTTTTGTAGCATCCTCAATAATCTTTGTAGGATTAGTAACAGTCGTGGGCTTAGCGGGCACCGGCGTTTGAGTGGGCAGGTTCGTGCAGGCAGTGAATAGAACGGCTACCAGGATCAGGCTCAGGATAAACTTTTTCAAAGGATTCTCCTCTATTCAATTATTGAATAGCCTGATTTTACCACTTCCGGTATAATTTCATAGAGGAAATGCCTATGCCAAGCGGAAGAATTCCTTCTCTCAGCTTTGAATATGTGATCTTGAGTCTTCTGACATCAAGAGCCAAACACGGGTATGAGATTTATAAGGAAATGGAGGCCTGGCCAGGATTGGGGGAAGTCTGGAAGTTGAAACAAAGCATGCTCTACGCGGACCTGATCAAGCTCGAGAAGTTGGCTTATCTGGAGTCCATGCCCCCTGACTTGGAGTACTCCCCACCCCGCGTCAACTTCAAAATTACTGAAAAAGGCAGAACAGCCCTGGAAGACTGGGTAACTACCCCGGTTCAGAGGCCGCGTGACATTCGCCCGGAATTCCTTTCCAAGCTCCTGGTGGCTGGTAGGTTCGGCCGGCAATATACGCAAAACCTTCTTAATCTCCAAAAAGTCAAGTTGCGGGCGTGGATCCAAACTGATCAAGCCCAAGCCAGACTGGCTGAGAGTCTGACACAAGAAGAGCGAATGATCCTAAGCTTTCGTGCGCATTGGTTGCACCACGTCGCGGAATGGCTGGATGCCTGCCAGGCTGAGTCTGACCGGGCAAGCCAAAAGCCCTAAAACTTTTACCTTCCATTACCTTGGCCCGATTCTGGTCAAGGCTGAATATTGCCAAGGTTCGTGCTTAAGCCAAACTCACTGCTCAGGCCAGAAGAATTCCACGAAAAACGTTCAATAGGTGGACCGGAGAGTGCCTGATATGTGGGTATTTTAGCAATTGCCTCCCTCCTGCTAACCTCCAATTCAAAAAACGGATTCTTAAGGCAATGAACCTTAGATGCATTGAGAATATTCATAGTAATTCCCCTATAATTTGTATTTAATTAGTTTACCTATCGAATTAGTAGAAATGATGCAACAATGACAGAACAAGCCTTAGCACCAAGTTCGGAAATGGTCATCACGGCCACAAATGTAAGCAAATTTTTCGCAAAAGAGACAGCTGTAAATCAACTCAATTTCACCATCCCACGAGGCAAGATAGTTGGTCTAATTGGACCCAGTGGTTGTGGGAAGACTACAACGGTGCGCTTGTTGACCGGCATTTATCGCCCCAGTGAGGGAGAAATCCGCGTTCTAGGGGGTGATCCACGGCGTTTTACAGCCAAACAGCGAGAGCAGATCGGCTACATGACCCAACTTTTTACGCTTTTTCCAGATTTAACGGTGAGAGAGAATATGGACTTTGCCTCTTCAATTTATGGAAAAGGCATCATCAAGCGACAAAAGCGCACAAAAACCCTGCTGAGTTTTGTTGAGCTGACAGAAAGTCGCAATAAACTGACCAAAAATTTATCCGGCGGTATGCAGCGCAGATTAGCCCTGGCGGCAACTTTGGCGCATGACCCCGATCTGATTTTTCTTGACGAACCTACAGCAGGGATTGATCCAATTCTTCGTAGAAAATTTTGGGACCACTTCGTTGAACTCAAAAACCAGGGAAAGACTTTATTAATTACCACCCAATATGTGGGTGAGGCTGCATATTGTGACTACGTCGGTGTCATGGATGAAGGCCGATTAATCATGTTGGAACCAGCCGACCAATTAAGACAGATCGCCTTTGGAGGTGAAGTTCTTGACCTTGTGACCAAAACGCCCCTGAGTTCGCAAATTCTTGATGAGATGCAGGCTTTGCCATTCATTCTTGGTGAAATCGAGCGTCTTGGCCGGGGCACTTATCAACTGACGGTCGATGATGCATCGCGATCGCTTCCACAGGTCATGACTTTACTGAACGAAAAGGGAATTGAAGTCGAAAAACTAGAGCCGTACCTACCACCTTATGATGATGTCTTCGTCAAAATCATTAATGACTACCGCGAAAAACATCTAAGTAACACAAATGAGAATGGAAAAGAATCATGAACCGAGTTAACGCATTTGTTGTCAGGCTTTTCTCATTCTTTTTCAAAGAAATTGCTGAGGTCATTCGCCAGCCAAAACTCTTTATCTCCCTGATACTCGGGCCTTTTTTGATAATGCTCTTATTTGGTGTTGGATATAGCAGTACTCAACCTCCCTTGCGGACGGTTTTTGTGGCTCCTCAAGAGACAAATCTTTCAAAGGCCATTGAAGAAAGTGTGGGATTGATTGGCACAACCATCCAATATGTAGGTACTGTCCAGACCGTGGACGACATGACTGCGATGCTTAAATCCAGAACCGTCGACCTGGGTGTGGTAATCCCTGAAGATGCCTCTGAAAAAATCCGCCAGAACCAACAAGCGGAATTCAAGGTCTATAACAACGAAATCAACCCAATCCAGTTGAATTATCTCTCCTATGTAGCCCAGATTTATGTGGACGAGCTTAACCGCCAGGTGGTCAGCCAATTTGCCGAACAAACCCAGGGAGATGCTCAAAAAGTCAGTGGTTATGTCGACAAAGCACTTGAAATCAATGCCAAGTACAAAACTCAACTTCAAGCTGGTGACCAAGCCGCCGCGAGTATCTCACAGGCAGAACTACGCCAAAATGTAAGCTCTTTGGATCAAGCGATTGGTGCTACGCTGGCAGTTCTCACCACTGTTGACCCTGCCATCGGCGCAGGCGATGGGCAGACCAGCAGCGTCCAGGATGATATTATGACCGTACGGGAATCCAAAAGCATAGCTGAGGACATCCCCACCGGTAAAACAGATTATTCCGAAGAAATCGCCGATGTGGAAGAAAACGAAGTGGTCCTGAAAAGACTCAAGGCCAACCTGAGTGATTTCACCGCAATCTCTCCCTATCTGATGACCAGAATTTTCACCTCAAAAAATTACTCGGTCAACGCCATCGACTTCACCATGATGATGTATTTCACTCCAGTAGTAATCATGCTGCTCCTGCAGCACATTATGGTTACGCTGGCTGCACTTTCAATTGTGCGTGAACGCCGCTCTGGAACCATGGAACTCTTCAGAGTCTCACCCATTAAGCCGGGCGAAATCCTGATCGGCAAATATATGTCTTACATGGTCATCGGCATCGTTATTGCCGCTATCCTAAGTGTGCTGGTCTACTATGGGCTCAAAGTGCCCATGTTGGGGTCATGGCGGGATGCTGCCCTGATTACGCTCGTGCTTCTGTTTTCATCTTTGGGGTACGGTTTCATTATTTCTTTGCTGGCTGAAACGGAAAGCCAGGCTGTCCAATTTTCGATGATCTCACTGCTTCTCAGCGTATTTTTTGGGGGGCTCTTCCTTGATTTCAGAAACTTGATCTATCCTGTCAAAGCAATTTCTGAAATATTACCGGTCACTTATGGTACCCAGATGTTGCAGGATACGATGCTGAGAGGAATCAGTTTTTCTCAGCTTCCAATGCTCAAGTTACTGGGTATTGGCCTGATCACTTTCATCATCGCCCTACTTCTGATGCGGCGAAAGATGGCAACCGAATAGAGTCAAGCCTCCAGATATCAGCTGGAATACCACAAAGGTGGTATCACCATCCCGGGTTAAACAAAACAGCGGCTGCAACCAAGCAGCCGCTGTTCAATTTCCAGGATTAGTCGATGTACGTTTTCATCATTTCGCGCACTTGCTCTGCGGATTCCATATCCAGGGCTCTCAGCGCAACTTCCCGCGCGTCTTCCATGGTCCAGTTACGTACGATTTCTTTGGCATCCGGGATGGCATTTGGGTTCATGGAGAGCTCGTGCAACCCCAAACCTAAGAGGATGGGAATTGCCATTGGGTCGCCGCCCAGTTCACCGCAGATGCCTGCCCATTTGCCATGCGCATTGGCAGCCTCGGCCACTTTGGCAATCAGTCGTAAAACGGCCGGCTCCAAACCATCACTGATGTAACTGAGGGCAGTTTGGTTGCGGTCTGCTGCTTGGGTATACTGGGTAAGGTCGTTAGTACCAATCGAGAAGAAATCCACCTCAGGTGCCAATTTATCCGCCATCACTGCTGCACCGGGCACTTCGATCATGATGCCCACTTCCAGGTGTGCTGGGGGTGGAAAGCCTTCCAGGGTCAATTCGTCCATGTACTGGCGGAACAATCTTCTGGCGGCTCGCACTTCAAGGATGCTGGTGACCATGGGGAACATGACAAAGAGATTGCGGGCACTTCCGGCTTTTAGTAACGCCTTGATCTGGGGCTTGAAGAGAACCTCAGCATGCAAAAGGCAGAGGCGCAGACCGCGTACACCGAGGAAGGGGTTCATCTCTGGATCCTGGGCAACGGCTTGCAGGGGCTTATCCCCACCAACATCGAGGGTGCGAAAGACAACCGGGTATTCCTGGCCCATGATATCCATGATCTCTGCATAGGTGGCAGCTTGCCGGCTCTCGTCTGGCAGATCTGGTTTATCCAGGAAAAGGAATTCTGTGCGCATCAAACCAACGCCCTGGGCATGCATGGCAGCAGCTTTTTGAGCATCGGTGGCATTACCCAGATTGGCCGCAATTTGAATGGTATGACCATCCTTGGTTTCAACAGGCAGGCTTGAACGTGAGAGTAACACTGCCTCCAATTCCTTGCGTTTTTCAAGTTCAGCCCGGTAGCTGCTAAGGTACTCCGGTGTCGGATCGGCGATAACCTCGCCTTTTTTTCCGTCAAGGATCAGCATGCTGCCATTCTCGATTTTATGAGCAACGGATGGTGCCTGAATGACCGCTGGGATGCCCATGGCTTTGGCAAGAATGGCCGCGTGGGAAGTGATACTGCCCAACTCGATACATAAACCCAAAACGAACTCGCGTGGGAATGAGGCGGTGTCTGAGGGCATCAGATCTTCCGCCACGACGATGGATGGCCTGGTTAGGCCAGTAACAGCGCCGGCGTCGCCGCTCAATTCAATGTTGATCTTCCTGACCACATCAGCAATATCCGCCGCGCGAGCAGCCAGGTATTCATCCTCTAGCGCTTTGAGCATCTCGATAAATGTATTCGAAGCTTCAGTGAGCGCCGTTTCCGCGTTGACTTTCTTTTCTTCAATTAAAGCCTTGGTAGCTTCAAGTAATTCAGGGTCTTCGGAGATGGCGATGTGGGCTTCAAAGATCTGGGCTTCCTCAACGAGGCCTTCTGTCTGTAATTTCTCGACCAGTTTGCTGAGGTCGGTCTTAATTTTTTCCAGCGCGTTTTCCAGCCGTTTGTACTCAGCGGCAGGGTCATCGATGCTGTAGGTTTTTAACGTGGCAATCTGACTCTTAAAGAGAAACACCGGACCAATCGCGATGCCAGGTGACGCAGGCTTGCCAGTAAAAATGTTCATTTTGCTTCCTTGTTGAAGCCTTCAATCAGGTCAAAAAGAGCTTGCGCAGCCAGGGTTTCATCTTCACCATCAGTACAGATATCGATGGTGCTGCCAGAATCAATGCCAAGGGAGAGTACACTCAGGATGGACTTTGCGTTGCCTTCTTTGCCGCCATGTTTGGAAACCAAAATCTTGCTCTTGTACTTTCCCGCTTCCTTGACAAAGACAGAGGCAGGCCGGGCATGCAGACCTTCCTTGTTAGTGATGGTGATCGTTTTCTGTTCCATTAATCTCCTTTTGAACACTTTACTAAAGGCACGTGGTCGCCTTTGGATTGGTGAATTATAGCCCGGAATCGGGAATATTTAACCCACTGACAACCTTGTATTAATAAAGCCAATCTGAAGAAAAGAGCTCACTTGCCGATATCTCAGGGCTTTCTTTTACAATCCAGGTCTCCTCAAGGGCAACTATTGAACCTGGCATAAGTTTCTGCATTGGGCCAAGCGATTCCAATTCGATAAACCGGTCACAGAGGTAAGTCTCTGTGTTGCAGCCAAAATCCGGATAATCACCTTCCGAAATATTGTCCGCCTTTTTGCAGAAGAGTACGCCTTCCAGCCAGTAGGCCATCCACCCTTTACCGTTGAAAGTGCCCCATTTGCCGGGGTGTGGATCAATAATGGACATGTCTATGAAGAGGTGGTCTTTTTTGTAGTGCACGCGGGGGTCATCCCAGCGATTGTAAGGCCAGAAACTAAGATGTTTCTCCGCAAGCAGATTATCAGGGTTGGGGGTAAGTTCGCCTGTGGGGAAGAAAGCCTTGCCCCCAGGGCGCAGCATGGTAATGGACCATGGAGCGCAATTGATTGCCCATTGCCCGGTGTTACGAAGAATGTGCTTGAGTCTGATCACGCCCTGCGAGGCATCCACAGTGACTTGTATTTCCTTTTGCAGGCCGTTGATTGCATTCGGGGCACCCATGAGCGTGAAGCCATTGAGACCTTCTGACACTTGAAGGCCGGTATCATCAGGCAAGTATGTGAGCGGTTTTTCCTCCGGTGAGGCCCAGAGCCGATGGCCTCCAACAAAGTGGAAGGTGCCAAAAGCTGTTTCTTCTATCTTGCCCGGCACTTCAGCCAGCAAATTCTTTGAACCGTTCAGGCTGAGGGCGACAATTCTTGGGCCACCTTCAGTAAGGAAACTGATCTCGAACCCACCTGCTGAATATGTGCTATAAGGGATGGGATAATCTGCGCGCATAAGTTACCTCCTGCAATTTAATTGGCTTGATGGAAAAATTCTATCTGTTT
>CAYVRH010000014.1:0-10951 GCA_964452955.1 uncultured Anaerolineaceae bacterium
GCCAGCCAGACATCTCGAAATGATGATGGATGGGGCTTTTCTTGAAAATACGTTTACCGTGAGTGGCTTTGAAATACAGCACTTGGATGATAACGCTCAGCATTTCAGCGACGGGGATGATGGCAATCAATGGCAGAAAGAGCCAGCGGCCGGTCATCAGCGCCACCACACCCAGGGTTCCCCCCAGGGCAAGAGAGCCGGTGTCGCCCATGTACAGTTGGGCGGGTTTGCCGTTAAACCAGATGAAGCCAGCCAAAGCACCCACAATCGCGAAGCAGAAACGGCCAAGGTAAACCTGGCCTTGGGTGAGGGCGATAATCCCGTAAACAGCAAAAGCTGTCATTGAAATCAAGGCAGCCAGGCCGTCCAGGCCATCCGTAAAGTTGACCGCGTTGCACATGCCCACAATGATGATGATGGCAACCGGCATATACCAAATCCCAAAATTCAGCGGGATCGGTGCGGAAGGCCAAATGATATGTGGGACTCTCAACATATATTGCAGCGCGTAGGCAATTACACCAGCAACCACTATCTGTAGGATCAACTTGGTGCGAGATGTCATCCCCAGGCCGCGCCTTGGGCCGCGAATGCCTTCCCAGTCATCCACAGCTCCAATGACCGCGAAACCCCACATGCAGATCAGTGGGACGAGGGTGGAAGAGCCAAAGAAGCGGGTGCCAAAGAGTGAAACTGCGTTCATGATGACCGTCAGCAGTGTGATGGGGATGAGGAACATGAAGCCGCCCATGGTGGGGGTGTTCATCTTGGCCATATGCGACTCAGGTACGTCGGAACGCACGATCTTGCCAATTTTCAGGTTGCGCAGAAGCTGGATGAAAGGCGCGCCCCAAATTACGCTCAACAAAAAGGCGATGCTGGTAAAAGCGATGGCCAAAGAAGTGTCTTGCATCAGATGGTCTCCTCAAGGGCGCTGACGATTTTTTCGAGGTGCATGGCGTGAGACCCTTTTACGAGCGCTGTATCGCCTTCGTGCAGACTGGTCTTCAGGTAAGTGCTGGCGGCCGTGGTATCGGCGAACCAATGCACCTTGCCGGCCGGGAACTCGTTCGATAGGGCAGCTTCGCGCGTGGTGAGGCTGCGGGGACCAACCAAAATCAACTCATCTGCCACTTCTGAAGCTCTTAATCCGACGCGTTGGTGGCCTTCTTTTTCGTATTGTCCAAGTTCCAGCATATCGCCAAGCACAGCCACTTTTCGCCCGCCCAATTCATTCAGCAGGTTTAAGGCTGCCAAGGTGGAATCAGGTGAGGCGTTGTAGGAGTCGTCGATGATCATGGCGCCGCTGGCGGATTTCGTGGTCACGATGCGCACACGGACCGGGGTGTTTTTGAGGGCGTAAAAGATCCAATCCCAGGTGATACCGAGGGTCAACGCCACCGCGACTGCGCGCAGCATGGTGTAGATTGAGTGCGCGCCTATGAGTGGGGCGGTAAGATAGTTCACTTCATCCCCATAATGCATACGGCAGCGGATGCCTTCCAGCCCGTTGCTTTCAATTTCATCCGCCCAGAGGTCGGCTTTGGGGTTGAGCCCGTAGTAGAAAACCCTCGCTGAAGTCTGGTCGGCCATGCAGAGGACGCGTTCGTCGTCGTAATTCAAAATAGCGACCCCATCTGGGGCGGGGGGTAATGCCTGTACCAACTCTGCTTTTCCTTTGGCAATGGTCTCGATGGAACCGGCACGTTCAGCATGTACCGTGCCAATATTGGTGATGACCCCAATCTGAGGCTTGGCAAGCTCGCAAAGCAGCTTGATCTCACCGGGCACGTAGAAACCCATCTCAAGCACGGCCGCTTCGTCATCTTTTTCAAGGCGTAGGAGGGTCAAAGGCAAGCCTATTTCATTGTTCTGGTTGCCACGGGTTGAAAGAGTCTTGAAGCGATGCGAGAGCACAGATGCCATCAGGTCCTTGGTGGAGGATTTGCCCACGCTACCAGTGATGCCAATCACTTTAAGGTCAAAGAGGCAGCGGTAGTAGCCGGCCACTTTTTGTAAGGCTTGCACCGTGTTTTCAACACGCAATGCATAGGGGGTCGTTTCGGGGAGCGCGAAATCAGGCTCTCGCAAGTCGACGACTGGATATTGGCTATCAATCTCAGTTTCAATTAGTGCCAGAGCGGCACCGTTGGCGAAAGCCTGCTCGACGTAGTTATGCCCGTCAGTATTTTCGCCTTTAATTGCCACAAACAGATCCCCGGGTTTCACTTCGCGGGAATCGATGCTGACATTTGAGATCTGCAATGGATTAACTTCAGCCAAGCTTGAAGTGAGTGCGCGGATGATGTGGCTGAGGTTTAACATTTTACTCTCCCAGGCTGCTGACAGAATTCTGTCCGTTCATTTGTGCGCGAATGGAATCGGGTGGGATGCCCATCAAAACCACCAGCTTGCTAACCGTGTCAGAGAAAACCGGGGCAGCGACGATGGAAGCCCATTGAGAAATCTCAGGCCTTTCCAACCAGACATAGACCAGGAACTCGGGGTCGTCGGCCGGACCCCAGCCCACAAAGGAAGCATTGGTTTCCGAGGTTGTGTAACCAAATTCGGTGGCGATGGATCCAGTTCCGGTTTTGCCGGCTAAAGCATAACCTTCCACCAAGGCATCGGAGGCTTCATTTTGCAGTGAAGTGACCAGCATGTTGGTGAGAGTTCTGGCAGTTTCGGCCTTAATGGGTTGGCCGACGAGTACAGGTTTGATATCCATTTGTTTGCCGTCAATCATCAAGGATTTGACCACGTGCGGCGCGTACATTTTGCCTTCGTTGGCAACCGCCCCGATAGCCATCGCCATCTGGATGGGGGTGACTGAAATGCCCTGTCCGAAGGAATTGGTGGCAAGGTCAACTTCGTACCACTGGTTGTCACCCGGCAGTTTGATAGGCCAGTGTTGTTCGCCAGCCAGGTCTATACCCGTGTTGCGGTCGAAGCCAAAAGCCTTGATATAGTCATAGAAACGGTCCGCGCCCAATTGTACGGCAATCCAGGTAAGGCATACATTTAGTGAGTGCTGCATGCAGCCAGTCATATCCTGCAAGCCCCAGGCACCATAATCCCAGTTATTGATGGTGTAGCCGCCGATATCGTAACCGCCGGTGTCCATAAAAGTAGTTTCTGGTGTGACAGCCCCGGCATCCAACGCGGCTGCCATCGTGATGACCTTGAAGACGGAACCGGATTCATAAGTCTGGCTGATGGCGCGGTTGAAAGGGGTGGTTCCCGGGAAGACGTTGGCATAAGTCCAATACTGGTTGGGGTCAAGCCTGGGTGTGGTTGCCATGGCCAAAACCTCACCATTTTTAGGGTTGTAGACCAGGATGGTCCCGGATTTGGCTTTTGACCAGCGCAGGGCATTTTCGAGTTGTTTTTCGACCATAGCCTGAATTTCTTTGTTGATCGTCAACACCACGCTGGCACCTGGCGGAACTTCCAAGAGATTCTGCACCTTTTGGGGGTCAAACTCGGTATAAACCGCTTTGGGGGTACCGGCCAGCAGCTGGTTGTATTTTTCTTCAACGCCAAAAAAGCCAGCGCCTTTGGTGCGATCGAGATAGCTGTAAAACCCAAGAATGTTCGAGGCCAAATCGCCTTCAGGATAGGAGCGCTTGTTGTGAGGGGTCCACATCAGGCCGTCAAGGCGGGGGCGGATTTCGCCATTGGCCAATTCACGGGTTTTATAGTCCTCTTCGATAATTTCAAGCTGCTGGATCTCATCCTTGGTGGCGAAACCGGAAAGCGTAATATATTGCGGGCTGTCAGGGGCATCCGGGTCGATGGAGGCGTATTCGAGGGTTTTGGCATAATCCAGTTTGAGCACATCCGCGGCTACCTTAGCCAAGGTTTCCGGCTGACGAACGCTTGGCAGATCAATACCAACTTCGTAGATGATTTCATTGCCGGCTAAAAGGTCGCCGTTGGCATCGTAGATGTTGCCGCGGTCAGGGTAAACTACCTGGTTAACACCCATGTAATTTTCAGCGATATCAAGGATGGCTTTACTGGCAGGCATGTTTTGGATGCGTACCATCTGGAAAACGATGGCCAAACCAACCAGGCTGAAGATAACCCCGATGAACTTGAAGCGTCCCACTTTGCGTTCCATTACGGCCTCACCTGACCCATTGTCAGTTGGGCATTGATTTTTTCCTGGAACCACTCCACCAGGGTACTGGTGTATTCGGGCAGAATTTCAGGGTAGTTGCTGCTGACCATTTTTTGGCTTGGGCTGGGATTGACCGCAGAAAGCCCCTGGTAACCAGGTACTTTGACATACAGGCCTTCAGCCGGATCCATCAATTCCATGCCGAGATCTTTCAAGCGGGCATACATAGACCTTGCTGAAGATATTTGGGCCAGTTCAGTTTGCATATCGTTAATGGTCAATTTCATGCTTTCCACCCGTGAGTCCAGCACCTGCACCTGGCGCCCGGTGGTGGCAGTTCGGCCGCTGATTGACAAATACAGTCCAGCAACAGCCGCCACAGCTAAGAGTACTGCCATGAAAACGCCAGCATACTGGAGTTGTTTTCTCCAGGGTGCTTGCTTATAGGCTTGAACGAAGTTTTGTTTCATTGCCTTTTCCATGCAGTTTACGTGCCACCTAAAGCTTTTCTGCCACTCGCAGCTTGGCACTGCGCGAGCGGGGGTTTGCCGATATTTCCTCGTCAGAGGGGGTTATCGGATGCCGGTTGACCAGCCGCAAACTTGCTTTATGCTGGCAAGTGCAGACCGGTTGTTCAGGAGGGCAAATGCAATCGATACTTTCACGCTTGAAATACTGTTTGACTATCCTGTCTTCAAGTGAGTGGAAGCTGATGACGGCGATTCTTCCTCCGGTGTTTAAAAGTGCAACTAATTGCGGCAAAGCTTCTTCCAGGGTTTGCAGTTCCGCGTTCACCGCGATCCGCAATGCCTGGAAAGTGCGGGTGGCCGGGTCTTGCTTTTCCTGTGTTCGGCCGAGCGCTGAGCGCACAATCTGCGCCAATTGGGTGGTTGTCTGCACCTTGCCTGCCATTTTGATAGCCCTGGCGATTCTGCGTGAAGCCCGCTCTTCACCATACTTCCAGATGATGTCAGCCAGTTCTTCCTCGCTGAGCATTTCTATCAGCCTGGCTGCGCTGGTGCCACTGGTGGGGTCAAAGCGCATGTCTAGAGGAGCTTCTCCGCGGAATGAAAATCCGCGTTCGGTCTGGTCGAATTGCATGGATGAAACCCCAAGATCGAGCAAAATCCCATCCACCTTGTCCCAGCCAAGCTTTCCCAGGATTTCTCCGGCGTCGCGGTATGAACCGTGTACAACCTTTGCCCGCTGGCCAAATTCACTCAAGCGCTCGCGGGTTAGAGAGATGGCGGTTGGGTCCACATCCAGGGCAAGCAATTCACCGAGAGGGGCTGAAGCATGCAAAATCCCCCATGAATCACCACCAGCCCCGGCAGTGCAATCGATATAGCGCTTGGGGCTGGTTGGCGTGAGACTATCTATGCATTCCTGGTAAAGTACCGAACGATGGGGTGCGGCTGGCCCAGCGTCCATAATCATCATTCTCCCCGGGTGGAAACGTCAAAGGCTTCCCAGCGCGAGCTGTTCATACCAGAGTCGTTCAGCGTGGCGCTTTGTTCTGCCCAGGCCTTGGCGGACCAGAGCTCGAAGTAATCGCCGACGCCGACCACCACAACCGCGTCTTCTATGCCAGCGACTGCACGAAGATTGGCGGGGATCAGGATGCGCCCTGCGGTGTCATAGCTGACATTGGCCGAATTGCTGAAGACCTTGCGGCGGAGTGCACGAGATTCAGCGTTGGTAATTGACAGCTTGCTCAAGTTTGTGGCAATTTGTTCAAAATCACGCTTGGAATAAGCAACCAAATTGGCTTCAAAACCTTCCGTCACATAGAGCCCGTCAAGAGCTTGTTCGCGGAAAGTAGCCGGGATGGTCAGCCGACCTTTTGCGTCTAAATTGTGTTCAAATTGTCCAAAGAACATCTGTTCTAATTCCTTTTTAATCGGCGAAGCGCCCTATTGAGCGCTCCTTACTTTGACACTTTATGACACTTCTTGACACTTTCCAACATTATACCGGATATTTACTGGGATGCAAGGTTTTGGCATGACTTTTGCAGAGCAATTTCCATTTATTAATCTGCCCGATCGCATAGAGGAAGAAAGGCGCGCATTTGAATCTGAAAACACACCAATTAAGGCGCCTGAACTGAATAAAATTGGGGAATTTCTGAAGGGCAATCTATTGGTACAAGGTGCAAGGAATTCAGTAAATTTTTGCCAATTTTTAACCCCTGGGAGGTTTGTGCAAAAAAGGTTGAAATTTTATTCAAATAGCAAAGCAAAGCAGGGGTGATTAACTGCCAGGAATTACGACACTGGATGGGGGTAAATTATCAGGCTGTGATGCAAAGCTTTCTCTGCAACAATAAGGGTGGGCACAGTAAAACCAGGTTCTCAATTGCATTATAATTTGCGCAATGAGCACCCCCAGCGTTCTAAACGAGCGGTATCAGTTGTTGGAATCCCTTGGCAACGGTGGCATGGCCCTGGTTTATAAAGCCCGGGACTTGATGCTCGAACGCAATGTGGCCGTCAAACTGCTGCGGGAGGACTACTCCAAAGACCTGGCCTTCCGCGAACGCTTCCGCCAGGAAGCCCGCGCCGCCGCCAACCTCACCCACCCAAACATCGTCACCGTCCACGACTTCGGCCTGGACCAGGGGCACCTGTTCATCGTGATGGAGTACGTGCCTGGTGATGATCTCAAGAGTCTCATTCGCCAGAAAGGCCAATTCAGCGTACAGGAATCGCTGGAGCTGATCATTCAGGCCTGCCAGGGGGTGGGTTATGCCCATCGAGCTGGTCTGGTGCACTGTGACATAAAACCCCACAACATGCTGGTGACCCCCGAAGGGCGCTTGAAAGTGACCGATTTTGGCATTGCCCGTGCTTTGGCAAGCATTGACCCACAGGAGCGCAGCGATGTCGTCTGGGGCTCGCCACATTATTTCTCACCGGAACAGGCTGCTGGTTTTCCGCCTTCGCCAGCTTCGGATGTGTATTCTTTGGGTATTATCCTGTATGAACTTCTAACTGGTAATTTGCCGTTTACCGCTAAAGATTCCACAGATCTTGCGCGTATGCACAGGGAGGCCATCCCGCATCCACCGCGCCTCAGCAATCTGCAGATCCCCCAGGCGCTTGACGACCTGGTGATGAAAGTGCTAGCCAAGGAGCCCAGTTCGCGTTACCGCACTGCCGACCAAATGGGGCGGGTACTGCAAAACCTGTATGAATCCAACCCCACGCTAAGGCGAACAAATTCTTACCTGACCCAGGGTTATAACGTTATGGCTGGTCGTTCCGTACCAGTTTACACACCGGGTGGGCGTGATGGCGAGGGGCTGGAACTGAGCCCGGAAGCACAAGCCCAGGCAGCCCTTGGCGCGGTACAACAAGAAATTCTTGCCCCAGGTCTTGTTGCAAGCGATGAAGTTTCCGCCAGCCAGACCGTTCAGGAACTTGATAGCCTTGCTTCCAGCCAGACAGTTGCCGAAACCCCACAGTCAGTTCAACCTAAGAATGAAGACGTGCCAGCAAGACCGCGCCAACCCAGCTCTGTGCCGATTTCGCCGGTACCGGAAGCAATAAAACCACTGAGCCCAGTGGCTCTGGCAGCCCAAAAATCGCTTTCCGAGCAGGATCTCGGTCTGCCCGTTCCCAAGCCAGTGGATTGGCTCACCTGGCTTTTAGGCCTGGCTGCCATTGTGTTACTGCTTGGGTTGATTCCGTTCTGGACCTACATTTACTGGGTGCTGCAAGGATGAACAAGAATACACTGATTTCTCCTTCGATTCTTTCCGCGGATTTCCGTTTCCTTGATGCGCAAATTCGTGCCTGCGAAGAAGGTGGGGCGGATGCCATCCACATTGACGTCATGGATGGGCGTTTTGTCCCCCTGATTACCTTCGGCCAGGCAGTTGTAAAAGCCTGCAAGCAGATAACAAAGTTGCCTTTGGATTGCCATCTGATGGTGGTTGAGCCGGAAAAACAGATTGAGGAATTTGCCAAAGCCGGCGCGGATTACATCACGGTGCACTGGGAGACCTGCCCGCATATTCATCGCACGCTGCAGAGCATTCGTTCGCTGGGTCTGAAGGCTGGGTTGACCTTTAACCCTGCCACACCAGTTGATGGGCTGGAATACTTGGCCGACGTTGTCGATTTGGTCTTGATTATGTCGGTAAATCCCGGTTTTGGTGGCCAAGCTTTCATCCCGTCCAGTTTGAAGAAAATTCAGAAAACGGCTGCACTCCTGCAGAAAATTGGCAGCCAGGCGGTCATCCAGGTGGATGGCGGCATTGATGCCACCACGGTGCGTTCAGTATACGAAGCTGGCGCTCGCAACATGGTGGCGGGCACGGCCATCTTTAAACACCCTGAGGGTATCCAGGCTGGCATTCAGGCCTTGCGGGAGAATCTTAAATAAAAAAGCCGCAGAAGCGGCTTTGATTGAAGATTGAAAAAGGATTTCGATTAGTTGAACGCTTTGGTCAGTGTCTTAATGCAGCGCGCGCAGAGAACTTTGCGAACCATCTTGCCGTTTTCCAGAACGCTGATCCGCTGCAGATTGGGGCGGAATTCACGACGGGTAGCGACAAGAGAGTGGCTGCGGTTATGACCGAAGGTTGTAGTCTTTCCACAATGAGCACATTTAGCCATCTCGATATCCTTTCAATGCATTATAATTTCAGGCGCGCAAATTTCCAACTCGCGCGGCCGTTTATAATAACACAGTCTTTTAAATGAATCAAGAAAATTTTGCTGAAAGGTTTGCCTTATGACAAATCAGGAAACTGAACTTGGAAAAATTTACATTCTGCCCAAAGCCATTCGCACCGTGGCCAGGGATGCTGCTTTGCAGTCCTATGGCGTAATCGGAATGGCACCCGCTAACCTGGCTGAAGCAGTCAATAAGATGTTCTGCAAGGATGCTGAATATGGCATCCTGGTCAAGTCTGATGCAGACGGATTTGAGTTGACCCTAAACCTGGTCATCGAGTACGGCTTACGGATCCGCTCTGTAACCGATTCAGTGGCTGAGAGTGTGGCTTACCACGTGCAGAAGGTGATGGGTGTTCCTGTAAAACAAGTCAACGTTCATGTGCGCGGATTGCGCATCAGTAATCCTGATTGACGCAGTCTGAGGCTATATGACAAAAATGAAAAATACTGCTCCGGAAAAGATTCGCCACGCCATTTTGAATTCGCCTGTGGATGGTATGGGTCTTTTCTCATTATTTGAAGCCGGCCTTACCTGGTTACAGGCCAATCAAGCATACGTAAATTCCCTGAATGTTTTCCCGGTTCCTGATGGGGATACCGGCACGAACATGGTTCTCACCATGCAAGCTGCCCTACGTGAAGCTGAGGCCACTGGCACCGAGAATGTCGGTGAAATGGCCAAAGCCATCGCCCAGGGAGCCTTGATGGGCGCCAGGGGCAATTCTGGGGTCATCCTTTCTCAGATTTGGAGAGGTTTCTCTCGCTCGCTTGATAGCCTGCCGACCATGGACACTGCCCTATTGCTTAAGGGGCTCACGGAAGCCCGAGACACGGCTTATAAAGGGGTAGTAAAACCTGTCGAAGGCACGATTCTAACCGTCATCAAGGATATTGCCACGTCTGCTCAAGCCTCCTTTGAACGTGGGGCTAAGCTCAATGAAATGCTGACTGAAATTGTGGAAGCCGCTCAGGAAAGCGTCAAACGTACCCCGGATCTTCTGCCAATTCTTAAGCAGGCAGGTGTGGTCGATTCAGGCGGCACCGGTCTGGCCTTCATTTTTGAAGGGATGGACCGCTTCGCCCGCGGTGAATCACTGGAAGTTACCGAATCTTTACTCAAACCTTTGGCCGAAATCGACCTGGAGCACACCATGGAAACCATTGAAGACGGCCAGGATTATGAGGTTGTTTTGGACTTTACGCCCAAAGCAGGCTTCGATTTGCAGGAATACTACAACGGCCTTGAGCCATTGGGAACCAGCATACAAGTGGGTGAAGGGGATGGCATTTTCCGTATGCATATCCACACTGAACTTGCTAAGCGTTTCGCGCCGATTGCTTATACAGAAAACCTTGGCATCGTCAAAAAAGTGATGATGGAAAATCTGCGCGACCAAATGAATGGTAATAAAGCTCCCGAAGAGATAAAACTCACGCCTGTGGAAAAAGGCCAGGTGGGCGTGGTGGCAGTTTCGCCCGGCGAAGGCCTGTCCCGAATATTCGCCAGCCTGGGGGCAAACGCCCTGATAAAGGGTGGCCAGACCATGAACCCAAGCGTCAAGGACATTTTGGCTGCTATCGAAAGCCTCCCAACCGATCATGTAATTGTGCTGCCCAATAACAAGAATGTTATCCTTGCGGCAGATAACGCAGCCAAGGCAACCTCCAAAAAAGTGGCAGTTGTGCCCTCACGCAATGCCCCCCAGGGTTTTTCCGCGCTGCTGCGCTTGATGCCAGATAGTTCCCTTGAGGAAAATTTAAGCTCGATGAAGGAAGCCATCCAGGAAGTGCACACCGGTGAGATTACTACGGCCAGCCGCAGTGTTGAAATCGAGGGTGTTCAAGTGGAAAAGAACCAGGTGATTGCCCTTTTTGATGGCCAACTGGTTACCTCCGCCCCAACGATTGAGGAAGCTTGCGATCTTTTGTTTCAGAAGATAGAACCTGATCGATTTGAAAGCATTACCCTGTTTTATGGCCAGGATATGCCATTGGGCCGGGTGAATGAGATCTCGGATAAACTCAAGGCTGAGTATCCCAGCCACTCAATCGAAATCCATGAAGGTGGTCAACCGCATTACCAGTTGATAATCGCGTTTGAATAAACCGAATTCCACGAACAGGGCAGCCAATTGGCTGCCTT
>CAYVRH010000014.1:11051-13393 GCA_964452955.1 uncultured Anaerolineaceae bacterium
TGGTAAATCTGCCATCCAGTCTATGGTGAGCCATTTTGCCGATCCGCCCTCTTCGCTTGGTTTTCTGCATGTTCGACCTAATCAAGCAATCAGGCATTTCTCGTGTAAAGGTGAAGGCGGTGGACCTTGAGGTTACTCAGCCTTTGCGATTATGATTAAGACCTGAAAACAATGGAAACTTACCGCGATCGCTTCATCAAGATGCTGCGTTTTGAAGCCAGGCAAGGCTACGAAAACAAGGCCGTCACCGGTGGTTTGGACCACCTTAACCAGACCTGGCCGACCGAAGCCCGGCTGGCTGGCCTGCCAGAGGCTACAGTTTCGCAGGTGAGTGAACTTCTCCAGAAATATCCGAATTACGATTTGTTGCAACGCAGAGAGGCGATTATGGGTATTCTGCGTTTGCTTGGGGCTGAAGTGAAAACACTGGCTCCATTGAAGTCACTTGTGTCTTCCAAACCAACTGAAGTTGTCAACCCAGCGGGGAACAATACAGTACCTAATAGCAAGCCAAGCCATCTGCCCCCACTGCAAGCGGAGCTCAAGCCCGGAACAAGCAAGTCCAAAGCTGCCACGAAGCGCGTTAGCGCCACATCCCGAACTGATTTTGTGCCCAGCCAGGCCGACCCGGTTGGCTTGAACGCCCCGGCCACGGTTATCCGCGGTATCGGTGAAAAACAGAGTAAAGCCCTGCAAAAACTGGGTGTGAAGCGCATCAAGGACCTCATCTATCTCTTCCCACGGCGCTATGATGACTATTCCAAACTCAAGCCCATTGCCCACCTCTTCTTTGGCGAAGAAGTAACCATTGTGGCCGAGGTGCAATCCGCCAAAATGTTCAGCACCAAGAGCGGCCGCAAACTGCTTGAGGCGGTCGTAAGCGACTCAACAGGCAGCCTGCGCCTATTGTGGTTCAACCAGGAATGGCATCTGCGTTATCTGAAACCCGGAACCATGATTTCCATTTCCGGCAGGGTGGAATCCTACATGGGGCGGCTGGTGATTATGCAGCCGGATTACGAATCTATCGACCAGCAGCAGCTGCACACCAACCGCATCGTACCGGTGTATCCACTTACAGCCACTATTACCCAAAAATGGCTACGCAAAACGGTCTTCAACACCCTCCAATACTGGGTGCCGAAAGTTCCTGAGTTTTTACCTGAAAGTGTGCTGGACCAGGGTGACCTGATCCGCTTGGATGAAGCCTTGCGACAGGTTCACTTCCCGGATGATCAGGAGTCACTCAAAGCCGCCCAGGACCGGTTGGCTTTTGATGAGATCTTTCTGCTGCAGCTGGGCGTTCTCAGGCAGAAACGCGATTGGCAGGAGCTCACTGGCACGCCATACACGGTCAGTGATGCCTGGCTGAGTAATCAGATGAAAGCCTTGCCGTTCCCGTTGACCAAGGCTCAACAAGCTGCTGTTCACGACCTGAGAACTGATTTATCTCGACATCGTCCCATGAACCGTTTACTCCAGGGTGATGTGGGGTCTGGCAAGACGGTTGTGGCCGCTCTGGGCATGCAGATGGTTATCCAGGGTGGGGCTCAGGCAGCCTTAATGGCGCCAACCAGCATCCTTGCCGAGCAACATGCCCGCACCCTTTCCAGGCTGCTCACCGAACCGATCAATGGCCAGCCAGCCTTCCTGGAACCGGGCGAAGTAGCATTGCTGACCGGGGATACCAGGAAGAAAGAGCGCCAGGAACTGCTTTCTGGTTTGGAGAGCGGCCGGGTGAAGTTGCTGATCGGCACGCATGCCTTAATTGAGGACCCGGTCAAGTTCCACAACCTGCAGATGGTGGTGGTGGATGAACAGCACCGCTTTGGGGTTGAGCAACGGGCGGCGCTCCGGCAAAAGGGCAGCAATCCGCACCTTTTAGTGATGACTGCTACACCTATTCCGCGGTCTCTGCAGTTGACCGTCTTTGGCGATCTGGATGTGAGTGTCATGGACGAAATGCCACTTGGCCGCAAACCCATCAGCACCAGTATTTTGATGCCGGGCATACGCGACAGGGCTTACCAATTGGTTGAATCCCAGGTGCGGGAAGGGCACCAGGCTTTCATTATTTACCCACTGGTTGAACAAGGCGAGAATGAGGAAGCCAAAGCCGCGGTTGAGGAACAGCAGAGGTTACAATTAGAAGTTTTTCCACACTTGCGCGTAGGTTTAGTGCATGGCAGGCTAAAACCAACTGAAAAAGATGCTGTGATGCTGGCTTTCCGCAACCGCGAGTACGATATTCTTGTATCAACTTCCGTTGTGGAAGTGGGGGTAGACGTGCCCAATGCTACCGTCATGATTGTGGAAGGGGCTGACCGTTTTGGGCTGGCACA
>CAYVRH010000015.1:0-12872 GCA_964452955.1 uncultured Anaerolineaceae bacterium
ACGCAGAAAAAAGCCTGCAATTCGAGAATTTTGGCAAACAGGTTGGCGAAATTGTGTCTGGCGTCGTCCAGGCAGTCAACTCCTACCAGGCAACAATCGGCCTTGATTACAAAGCCGAAGGCACGATGATGCGCAAGGATATGATCCCTGGTGAACGCTTCCGCATTCACGACCGCATCCGCGCATACATTTATGAAGTAAAAGACTCTCCCAAGGGCTTACAAATTCTACTTTCCCGTGGGCACCGCAACTTCTTACGGCGTTTACTGGAAAACGAAGTACCTGAAATCTATCACGGTATCGTTGAGATTCGCTCCATTGCCCGTGAACCCGGCCAGCGTGCCAAAGTGGCTGTTTCTGCCACCCAAATGGGCATTGACCCTGTTGGTGCGTGCGTCGGTCAACGCGGTATGCGTATTCAGGCTATTGTCCGTGAATTACACAACGAAAAAATCGATGTGATTGAGTGGAGCCCTGACGCTTCTGTTTACATCAGCAAGGCCATCAGCCCTGCCCGCGTCTCAGGCGTCTACCTTAACTCAGCCAGCGGTGAAAACAAAACCGCCACGGTGGTTGTTCCTGAAGACCAACTCTCGCTCGCGATTGGGCGTGAAGGACAAAATGCCCGCCTGGCGGCCAAATTGACCGGTTGGCGCATCGATATTATGAGCGTCTCTGAAGCGGCCTACAAAGCCCTGGCAAAATTACAGGAAGATCCCAAACTGGCTGAAATTGCCCAACACGAAGCTGACGTCATTATCCGGGTAAAAGATTTACTCACCAAAAAAGAAGAAGGCAGAGCGCTTTCCATCGATGACGGTATACTGCTTTCCAAATTTGTGGATCGCATTGAACGTCGCGGCGAAGCCGAGCGCAAGCAAATTGAAGACGCCAACCTGGCCAAACTGCGCGACATTCGCGCTTCCATCCACGCAAACGCTTTTGAGATGAATCTGCAAGATGTACCAGAGATTAAGGAACACATCACCAACGTGCTGCAGGAATCTGGTATTTTGACTCTTGGTGATCTTCTGATGCAAATCAAGGTTGACCCTGAGATTATCCTCTCATTCAATGGTATTGGACCCAAGGCTTACGATGAACTTCTTGCGTTAGCTGATTCCATCAAGTTCCCCGAACCTGAAAAGCCCGTTGAAGTTGTGCCCGAACCAACAGAAGCTGCAGAAGCTGAAGTTGAAGTACCTGTCGCTGAAACTGCAGCGGTGGTTGAAGTAGAACAACCTAAGGTTACAGAAGTAGCCGCTGCTGCGGAAGAAACACCTGCGGAAGATGACAAGACTTTCGAAGAACTCTTCAAACTTGAGACCCTCAAGCATAGCCAGGAACGCGAGCACGATGTTGTTGAAGAAGAAGACTTTGGAGCTGCCCTTAGTGGAAAAGAAACCAAGAAGAAAGCTAAGAAGAAGAAGGGTTATACTGTAGAGTATGATCCTGATCTCGGTGAAGACATCGTACATCGCACTCACAGAGGCGAAAACGACTGGGAAGTGTTTTAAAAGAATAAAGATCTGAGGCAATGGCCACTAAAAAAGCCGTAAAAGTCAGGCATGTCCCACAGCGCACTTGTGTGGGATGCCGCCAGACACTCGAAAAAAGAAACTTGATCCGCCTGGTGAGAACCAGCGACGGAGTGAGAGTGGATTTGACGGGGAAATTGGCGGGGCGAGGAGCCTACCTGCATGACCAGCGCAGTTGCTGGGAAAAAGGCTTGAAGGGCGCTCTCTCTGCAGCCCTCAAAGCAGAGATCAGCGCTAGCGATTTGAGCAGCCTGAGACAATTTATCGAATCATTGCCCTCCACCGGTCCAAACCCGGCGGAGGGAGGTAACTCGGGGCTTTTGTGAAAAACTGAGATTTCACTTGTGCCCGGGGAAAAAATACGATTTGCACATTGTGCAAGTTTGGAGGAAAAATGGGCACAGAAAAGAAAATCCAACTACCTTACAACATCACGGTCCGCGACCTGGCAGGAAAGCTCAACGCGAGTGCCGTTCAAGTTATTAAGATCCTGATGAATAACGGAGTCATGGCAAGTATTAACCAAACCATTGACTTCGACACGTCCGCGGTAGTGGCCACTGAACTGGGCTATGAACCGGAATTGGAAAAAGAAGAAGAGTTGGTTGAAGAAGTTGGCGAATTACCCCTTTGGCGTCGTCTGATCCTGGGTGAGAGCCCTGACGACCTCGAAAACCGCCCTCCGGTTGTAACCATTCTTGGCCACGTTGACCATGGTAAAACCTCCCTGCTGGATGCCATCCGGCACACTGATGTAGCTGGCGGAGAAGCCGGCGGCATTACACAACACATTGGTGCCTATCAAGTGAATCACAAAGGCCGGGCCATCACCTTTTTGGATACTCCTGGCCACGCCGCTTTTTCCTCCATGCGAGCGCGAGGGGCACAGGGAGCGGACGTTGTTGTGCTGGTTGTAGCAGCGGATGATGGTGTTCAACCTCAAACCCGTGAAGCCACCAACCACGCCAAAGCTGCTCAGGTGCCGATTATTGTGGCCTTGAACAAGATGGATAAAGCCGATGCCAACCCTGATTTTGTGAAACGTCAATTGGCTGATATCGGACTGGTACCGGACGAGTGGAATGGCGACACCTTTGTTGTGCCCGTTTCGGCAAAATCGAAAAAAGGGCTGGAAGATTTGCTTGAGACCATCAACCTAGTGGCCGATAACATCATGATTAAAGCCAACCCCAAAGGCCGCACGATAGGAACTGTGGTTGAGGCTTCCCTGGACAAAACAACAGGCCCTATGGCCACTTTGTTGGTGCAAAATGGCACCTTGAAGGTCGGGGATATCGTAGTGGCTGGTGAAGCCTATGGAAAGCTTAAAGCTTTGATGGACCAGTACCGCAAGCGTGTTCCAAAGGCGAGCCCTTCATCCCCAGTGCGGGTGATGGGCCTGAATGCCATGCCCGAAGCAGGGGATCTCTTCCAGGTGGTTGCAAACGAAAAAGAAGCCAGAGCGATTGTGGCAGAGCGCAAGGCTGCCCGTGAACTCAAGCAGCACAGCAAGCGATCAACCCTCGAAGAATTGTTCAACAAGGTCAAATCTGGTGAAACCAAGGAACTGAGATTGATCCTGAAAGCAGATGTGCAAGGTTCATTGGAACCCATTCAGAACGAGCTTGAGTTACTCAACAAGAAACAAAAAGACATCAATGTGAATGTACTGCATGCTGAAACCGGCAACATCTCTGAAAGTGATGTGATGCTGGCCGCCGCTTCAGACGCGATTATCTTGGGGTTTGACGTGGATGTGGACCAGGGTGCCCGTAAGGTAGCAGAATTGGAAGGCGTAAGTATGCGCCTGTATAGGATCATCTACCGCTTACTGGAAGATGTTGAAAAAGCCCTCAAAGGCTTGCTCGAACCTGAATTGGTGGAAAAGACCATTGGGAAGGCTAATGTCTTGGCCATCTTTAAGGTTTCCAAGGGCGGTACAGCCGCCGGCTGCAGAATTACCAGCGGCGAAATCCGCCGAAATGCCCAGGTCCATCTTATGCGCAACGATGTTTCCGTTTTTGATGGCGAGGTTTACTCGATACACCGCGAAAAAGACGAAGTGCGCGAGGTACGTGAAGGTATGGAATGCGGCATCACCCTCAAGGGCTTTGAAGGTTTCCAGATTGGGGATGTGATCGAGTGTTTTGTTATGGAGAAATTTGGCGGGTAAGTTCCGCTGGGAGTAAAAAATGCCCACAGAATTAAGAATGAAAAGGATTAATGATCGGGTTAAGGAAGTTCTTTCCGTAGCCCTTTTGACCAAGGCCGAAGACCCTCGCCTGGCAAGTGTCACGGTTACCGATGTTAAAATCGACCGGGAATTGGACTTTGCCAATATCTACGTTTCAGCATTAGGTGGCTCGGATGTTAAAGACGAGGTTATTGAAGCATTGAACCACGCCCGTGGTTTTCTAAAATTTGAGATTGCCAACGAAGTGGAATTGCGGGTCATGCCAAAATTGCGCTTTTTCTGGGACCCAACCCCTGAGAGAGCCCAGCGGCTTGATGAATTACTGATGCAAATTAAGGCTGATGAAAGTCAGAAATCAACAGAAGATCAAAAATCAGCGGAAGATCAGCAGAAATCTCTTCCGGAAACTGATTGAGACAAGCACCAAGGTTTCGATATAATAAGAAGTAGATGTTAATGAGCATCCCAACCGACACAAGCATCAAAGAGGCGTTGGCTGCTGCCAATTCATTCACCGTAGTTTCCCATATCCGCCCGGATGGTGATGCCATTGGATCCTTACTTGGTCTTGGCAGTGCCCTCAAACAAACAGGCAAGCCGGTTGATTTTGTCCTTCAGGATGTTCCCGGAAATCGATATGCTTATCTTCCGAATTTCTCGGAAATCCGAAATGTGATCTCTGAAAACCCTGGCTACCTGATTGTTGTGGACTGCGGTGATGAATTTCGCACTGGAGACGTCCTAAAGGGCTTGGTTCCAGATTTGGTGATTGACCACCATAAAACAAATTCTAATTTTGGCAGACTCAATCTGATTGAACCTGAGAATGAGGCCACAGCTCTCATGCTGGCCCAACATTTGCCGAATTGGGGTTTGGAAATTGATCAGGAAGTGGCTACGGCCCTTTTGACGGGCATAATCAGTGACACGATTGGCTTCAGAACTTCAAATGTGCGCCCAATCTGCCTGAATGTTGCGGCTGAATTAGTTAAGGCAGGGGCGAATTTACCCTTTATTTACCAGCGTGTGCTGCTAACGCGTTCGCTTGAAGAATTACGTTATTGGGGGCAGGGTCTGTCCAAGCTGCGCCTGGAAGATGGCCTTTTATGGACCAGCTTAACGCTTCACGACCGCACAGAGTCTGGGTATACTGAAAATGACGACGCGGACCTGGTCAACAACATGACAAGCGTGGCTGAAATGCTGATTGCGGTCATCTTTGTGGAGCAATCCGCATTCAAGACCAAGGTCAGTTGGCGTTCACGTAATGGTTTTGACGTTTCGGTCCTGGCACGTGAATTTGGTGGTGGCGGCCACGCGGCTGCTGCTGGCGCGGATATTGACGGGGAACTTCAACAGATTATTGAGGGTGTTTTGGCTCGCACACGCGAGTATATGAACGAAACAGGGGAATCTAACTCAAGGTAGGAATAATATGAACGATCGCTATCAATCAGAAGAAGCAAACCTGGCCAGCCGGATTTCCGGCGTCCTGGTCATCGATAAACCCACAGGAATGACATCGCATGATGTCGTTCAAATTGTGAGATCTGGCACCCACATCCGTAGAGCTGGGCATGCCGGTACCCTGGACCCCAGAGCATCTGGGGTTTTGGTCGTTCTATTAGGCCCGGCTGTGCGTTTGAGCGAATATGTTTCAGCTTCAGAAAAGCGCTACCAGGCGATTGTGCAATTTGGTATCACCACCGATTCTTATGACCTGGAAAGTCCGGTCAATAAACGGAGACCAGTGGATATCAGTGAGGAAGAACTGAGTGAAACCCTCAAGAATTTCATTGGTACCTTTGAACAGAAACCACCAGCCTACTCAGCCGTAAAAGTGGGGGGCCGCAAAGCCTATGATATGGCACGCAATGGTGAGGATGTACAATTGGAACCTCGTGAAGTGACTGTGCATAATATCGAATTGCTCGAATGGGATGCCCCAGAAGCCATTTTGGATGTGCAATGTTCCTCCGGCACTTATGTGCGCTCACTGGCTAACGACCTTGGTGAACAACTTGGTTGTGGAGCGACGTTGACCGGCCTGCGCCGGACCAAGAGCGGCCAATTTGGCTTGAGGAACGCTATCCCACTGCGCAAGCTGCAAGAAGCTTTTTCCAGCGGTGATTGGTATCAGTATCTCATCCCAGCTTCAGAAGCCCTTGGTGATTGGTATCGGGTTGATCTGGGGGAAGCCGATGTGGATAATATCCGGCATGGCCATCGCATTCCAGCCAAAGAAGCCATGGAAGCCGGCAAGTGGGCCAGGGGCGTTGATGGCGAAAGCGAATTGATCGCTTTACTGGAATACGTCGCTGAGACTCAGGAATGGCAGCCAAAAAAGGTCTTCTTTCAGTAGATGATGATGCTGAATACCTTTTGCAGTAGGTCAGTCCAGCGCCGGAATTTGAAAAATGACTGAGTTTCTAAATGCTTTTCCAGCTACCAAGACTCAGCCTGTTTGGTTGACGATTGGCAACTTTGACGGATTGCATCTTGGTCATCAAGCGCTCATCAGCAAATTGTGTTCCAAAGCCGCGGAGACGAAAGCACACGCGGTAGCGATCACTTTTTACCCTCATCCACGGGTTTTCTTTGGTATTGAGCAGAACCCATACAACCTGATGACCCAAAGCGAAAAGAATTACATGTTCGAGCGTTTAGGGCTTGATCAGGTAATCACGCTGCCATTCAATAAAAGCCTGGCCGCAACTGCTGCGGAAGACTTTTTATCTGATCTGATCTCACATTTTGATCTGCAGGGCATGGTGATCGGCCCGGATTTCAGCCTTGGCAAGGATAGGGAAGGGACCATCCCAGCCATCCAAGCTTTCATGCGACGCTTTGGTATCCAGGTGTTGCGAGAGTCCCCGGTAACGTTGAACGGCCAGGTGGTGGCCTCAGAAGCTATCCGAACTGCGCTTGCCAATGGACATCCTGAACTTGCGGCAGGCATGCTGGGGCGGCCCTATTCGATGAGTGGAAAAGTGCAGGCAGGCAAAAAGCTTGGCCGCAGGTTAGGATTGCCAACAGCAAATCTGGCGATTGAGGCTGAAAAATTTGTGCCAAAATACGGCGTCTACGCCAGCATGACCTGTTTGGATGGGAAATCCTACCCCTCAGTTTCAAGTATTGGCGTTCGGCCGACCGTTGAAGAAAATGCTTTACCCAACGTAGAGACCCTGCTTCTGGATTTTGATGGTGACATTTATAACGAAGAGATTAAAGTTGAATTTATCCAGTTTATTCGCCCTGAATTGAAATTTGATAACTTATTGGATCTCAGCAGCCGTATTGAAGAAGACAAAGTGGAAGCCAGGAGGATTTTGAAGCATGGATCTTGAGCGAAGAGTTTACCGATTAAGCCCGAGCCAATTAAGTGCCGAAACAATTGCTGTCACCTTTGCCAAAACATCACGCTCACCAGAACCTTTTGATGTGATCGCGGCAGAATTGGATGATGAAAAGTCAGCCAAATTCAGCGAAAAATGGATTGTGGGTTATGGCCATTCGAGTGTTGCAGAACATGCCGTTATTCATCTGGCAATGGAAAATGTCTCACGCTTGGCCATCGAAAACATTGAAGGCAACCGTCTGGCTTCATACACCGAAAAATCAACCCGTTACCAGGAATGGAACCCGAAAGCCTATGTCGTTCCGGATGAAATCCTAACCAGCGCGCTGAAATCGGATTATCTAAAGTTGATGGATCAGCTTTTTGGTACCTATGCCCAGGCGCTTCAGGCATTGAAGCCCTGGTCTGAAGCCACAACAGCTCGCATGGACGGGGAATCTGAAAAAGCCTGGGCTAATCGTGCCAGGGTTAAGGCAGTGGATGTAGCCCGATTTATTCTCCCGGCGGCTTCGATGGCCAACGTGGGGGTGACGATGAACGCCCGCGTCCTCGAATACGCCATCAAGAAAATGCTCAGTTCTGAGCTGGCCGAAATCCGGATGATTGGCGCTGAGACCAAGTGCGTAGGCATGCAGGAATTGCCCACATTGATCAAATACACCGATCCCATCGCGTATTACAGCGACGTCCGAAAATCATTTACAGGCCTTTCACGCGCCATCGATACCATCAAAACCAACGCGTGGTGTAAACTGCTGGATGCGGATCCATATGGAGAAGCTAAGATTTTGGCGGGTGTACTGTATCGATTTGGCGATGACAGCTACTCGGTTGCTCTCGACCAGGTGCAAAATATGAGCGATGAAAATCGCCAAACCCTGGCTGGAAAACTCTTTGAGCATATGGGCCAACATGACCAAACCCTACGCGAGCTTGAATACGCGGATTATACCTTTGATCTGGTGATGGATCAGGGTGCTTACTTTGAGTTCAAACGCCATCGCATGATGAGCCAAACACCACAAGCTCTCAGCACAAATCTGGGATACGCGATCCCCAAGGGTATTAGTGAAGCGGGATTTGATGAAAACTACTCCTTTGCCATGGACCTTGCTAACCAGCTCTACAGAAGAATCGCTGAAATCAATCCCGCTGTGGCCTCCTATGTGGTGCCAAACGCGTACAACCGCCGGGTATTATGCCGAATGAATCTGAGGGAAGCCTTCCATTTCTGTAAACTTCGCAGCGCGAGCAATGCCCATTTCTCAATCCGCCGGATTGCCAGAGGTATGTACGAGAAGATTGCGGAAATTCACCCCATTCTGGCTGGCTTCATGAATCTGGACGAGGACGAGAACAGCCAATCAATCACGAACGACTACTTCAGCGCGGTGGAAAAACGGCCGCTCAATTGAACTCACCTAGATTGAATACTGAATAGCTGTAATGGTCATTTTACCGATCCTGGCATTTTTTGCGTTCTGGTTTTACTCAGGGAATACACGCCGCGAGCCTAACTGGAGAGCAGCCTTCATCCAGGCCATGATCATGTGGTGGTCTTACATGATCATCAGCACAGAAATTCTCAGCTTATTCAAAGGCATTACCAAAATTGGGCTTTCCATGGCCTGGCTGCTGGTAATTGCAGGCTTCTTGCTTTGGTTCGTGGTACTTTTCAAGCGCCGGTTCATATTCCGCATGCCATTGGTTTACCACTCAAGCTCCAAGTTGGTTTTGACTTGGGACGTGGTAATCGCAATTATTATTTTGGTACCCTTGATTATCGGTTTTATCTCCCCTCCCAACTCACAGGAGGCTATGAACTTTGGCATGACCCGTGTGGCACACTGGGCTCAGAACCGTTCCCTGGCACATTTTGCGACGCAAAATGAGAGTCTCAATAGCGCTCCTCCCGGTATTGGTATTGGATTACTCAATATGTACGTGCTGGCTGGTTCGGATCGATGGTGCAATATTATCCCCTGGTTCGCCTATCTTGGATGTATTCAAGCAGTAATTGCCATCGCCCGTATGTTTGGTGCCCGGGCTGTGGGCACGCGATACGCCGCTGTTTTTGGGGCGACTTTACCCATCGCGTTGGCATTGGCCAGCGGTTGTCTGGATGATCTACCAGCGACTTTGTGGGTTGTATCTTTTGTGATGATCGTGTTTTTCTTCCGGGAAGATCACAATTTCAAGTTCAATATCATCCTGGCAAGTTTCACTGCTGGCCTGGCTTTTTTGACCAAACCGGTTACGGTGTTGCTGTTGCTGCCATTTGGCATTTACCTGTACGGCATGCAGATTGGCAAGATCAGCATCATTAAAATTCTTCAACGGCTCGGATTAACGGCCGTTATTGTCTTTGGATTATTTTCAGCTTCTTTTATCAGGAATCTGAACACGTACGGAACGGTCTTCGAAGAATCGGCTTACACAACGGTATTAAACGAGGAATACACACTTCAAGTAACCGCCTCCAACTTGCTCAGGAACCTGGCACTGCATGCGGATTTGCCCTTTCTCCGTGCGGAAACCTGGCTGCAAACAGAAATCCTTAAGCTTCATTCAAGGATTGGGATGTTGGTGAATGATCCCAAGATCACATTGGATGGTTTCTTTAGCATTCCGAAGATGAACACTTCTGAGATGAGTGCTGGTAATCCGCTTCACAGCCTGGTGATTGCGTTTGTCATCCTGGCGGTAATGCTGACTTTGATCAAGCGCAGGGATGAAAATTCCCGTTCTATCATGATTTTTACCAGCCTGCTACTGGCAAGTTATCTGCTATTTAACCTATTACTGAAGTGGCAGACAAACGGAAGCCGTTGGCAATCAGCTTATTACTTTCTCTTTGCGCCAATCGTGGGGCTTCATTTTGATAATCTGGATCGCCATCGCATTCCCTGGGGTTCGATCTTAAGCGTTTTGCTCGTCTTGGCGGCCATCCCATGGTTGGTTTCTGTCAAGGAGCGTCCAGTGCTGCCGATCGCTGAGTTTACTCAGAACCCATCCATCCTGAAATCCAGCAGGACTCGAATGTACTTTAATACTGATCCTGAAGATTACGATCTATATAGTCAGATTGGCGAGTACATGGAGGACCAATCCGGTAATCTGGCGCTCGGTCTTGATGTGGATGGACCCTTCTTGGAGTATCCATTATGGGCGGTGATGAATGCTGTAGAAAGAAAGATTCCCATCGCCTATCTTCGTGCCAATGGAGCCTCCTCCAAGTACTTAATTGGCAATTTTGAACCCAGCGCAATCTTTAGTATGCATTGTGATCAAGATTCCGAAGGCCAGAATTTCACGCTTATAAAGCAAAGCCCAACAGGTGTTTGCTTCTTCATTGAGAAATAACGTTATAATTCCACAACAATTTGAAAACACGAGGTAAATATGAAAAGAAATCTAATGGTACTGATGCTCATCACTCTGCTTGCTTTAGCAGTGATGACCGCTTGCAGCCCCAAGGCTGAAACCCCTGCAGCAGCCCCAGCAGCGACAGCTTACCCTGCCAAAGAGGAACCCGCGGTCCAAACTGCACCAACCGCTTATCCTGCTGCAGCGCCTGCGGCTGCACCAGCCAACTCCGAGAAATTGACAGATGAACAGGTGGTCGCACTGATTGAAACACAACTCAACGGCCACCACACGATGGATTTCCTACTTTCAAAGAAGCTTACTGCTGACCAATGGGAAACAGTACTTTATAACGAATCCCATAATGATGTTTTGTTTACTCCAGCCGAAATGGAACAGGTTATCGCTTACCTAATCGCGAACCAGAAATAGAAGGTTTTCCAAACAAGATTAAAGGCTTGCTAATCGTTTGGCAAGCCTTTTTTGTTATTTAGGCACATTACACTTAAGAAATACTTCTGGCAGCGTGTAGCTTAATGGCTTTCGAGACGGTTTCAGCTGTCTCTTTGGGTAAATATTCCAGGAAGGCACGTGCCAGGGTTTCAACACGGTGGCCTTCAGTTTCAGATAAAACCTGTCGAATAAGGTAACCCGTTTCCACAGGGGATTTTTTAGCCAGTTCTTGAATGAGGGTTTCCAAGTTTTCCTGACGCACATCACGATCCTGCAATAATGGGCTGATGAGGGTAAAAAGCTTCGGTAAATAATTGATACTGGCAAGCGGTAAAAATTGGGTCAAACCGACCAGGCCGGCATTGGCCAGGTGCTTATTGGATGATCGGAGCATAGAGTGCAGAAATGATAAATAGCTTTCCTGCCCGGAATTGAGGATGGGTGCTGTCGCTTTGCTAAAAATGGCTTCAATCACTGCTTTATCGAGTGAACCTTCAAGCCAAGTTGTCAGATACTCTTTGAGTTCAACACTTTTCTCAACAGGGCTCTGGCCGACAATAAACGCTGCCAGGTGACTGCATTCAAAATGCAAGTCTTTCCTGAGGGCATCGGCCAGGGGGAAAAGGGCATTTTCTTTACCTCTGAGGAATGGTTTTAGCCCCTTCTCGATCTCGGAGATAACCTGTGGGGGCAAATCATATAGCAGCATGAACGAATTTGGGATCTGTTCTTCATGCTGGTGGTGGGACCATTGGTGATAGAACTCCAACAGGCTTTTATATTCACTGACAAACTCCGCAGGAATCTCCAAAAAGATCCCCAAGTGGGCAATCTGTTTTCGTAAACGAATCAGGTCAATTGAGGGCATGATCCCTTACCGAGGGGAAGCAAATCCCTTTTCACAGGCAGTTCATCAATAAGACCGGGCGAAGTAAGCCTTTTTATCTGTCTTGCGGCCGCTATAGAAGCAGGTGCCTTCGCCTTCGCTATCAGCATAACAGCGCAGGGTGGCCTTGGTAATTTCCTTGATTTTGGCTTCATTTTGGGCGTCGTCTGACCACCAGACCTTGGCCCAGCCCTTATTTTCGACCACGTCCTTGAAATCTTCAAAGTTTTCCACCTCAAAGATATGGTCGTCACGGAATTTGGTTGCTTTTGCCAGCAAGTTGGCCTGGATGGTCTCCAGCATTTCAGGAATGTAGGCTTCGAAACCCTCCATTGGCAGGAAGGATTTGCCTTCTTTGCCGGGAATATCACGCCGTGCAAGCGCCAGAGTATGGTTTTGAACGTCCTTGGGTCCGATTTCGACGCGCAGAGGTACACCTTTCATTTCCCAATCGTTGAATTTGAATCCGGGGGTTACGCCCTGGCGATCATCAACTTTAATACGGATATTTGGCAGACCCTGGACAACGGCGTCCACAACGGACATGACAGCTTGCTTTTCCTCTTCTTTGCGGAAGATGGGTACGATGACAACCTGAATGGGTGCCAGGCGAGGAGGCAAGACCAGGCCCTGATCATCACCGTGAGTCATAATGATGGCGCCGATAATGCGGGTGGAAACACCCCAGGAAGTGGTGTAGCAATACTGCAACTGGTTGTTCTCATCCAGGAACTTGATATCAAACGCTTTGGCAAAGTTCTGGCCGAGATTGTGGGATGTGCCGGATTGCAGCGCTTTGGTATCGCCCATCATGGCTTCGATGGAGTAAGTGACCTTAGCGCCGGCAAACTTCTCCGATTCGCTTTTCTGGCCGGCTACCACTGGGATCGCGGCTTCGTTACGGGCAAAATCCGCGTAGATATTCAAGATTTTCAGGGTTTCTTCCTGAGCTTCTTCAGCAGTGGCATGCGCGGTATGCCCTTCCTGCCAGAAAAACTCCAAAGTGCGTAAAAAGAGTTTGGTACGCATTTCCCAACGCACAACATTGCCCCACTGGTTGATGAGTACAGGCAGGTC
>CAYVRH010000016.1:0-12154 GCA_964452955.1 uncultured Anaerolineaceae bacterium
AGGGGCAAAGGCATGCGCAGCGCCTCGCCCAATTCTTTTTCCATCGTAGGGCCAGGATAAACGCTGTGCATCCTGACCGTATCCATTGTCTTTGCGAGCGAATGCGTGGCAATCTGCTTTTATTCTTGCGTAGGGGCGGGATAGGCTTTGATTTCCCGCCCGTTCCGTTTCTTTTTCGTATTGAGCGATCAAAATCGCTCGGTGTTTCGCCTGGTCTTGCGAAGAGGAATATGGCGACCCTGCATTTAGTAAATCAGAAAACCAGATCGCTTCGCAAAAAGGCTCGCGATGACCAGGCAAGTAAGTAAATTTAGGACCGAAACGGCGTTACGCATTCCTTCAGGAATCAAAACGAATACTTTCCCCTTGTTTTTCCTGCACACCCAATATAGAATGTATGTGCTAAGTAATGTACCTTAACAATTGAATTGCTCAATATAATTTGTGGAACAGCTGCAAATCTGCAAATCTGCAAATGTCAAACGCACCTGATGGCCTCCAAGCGAATAAATTGGGTAAATGTTTGTGATCACCATACTGCAAATACACATACACGATTTGGGTGGGAACAAAAAGAACTTATCCCACCCCTGTGGAAAAAGAGAACCTTGAATCAATTTGGTCGAGTAAACAAGATGTTTGCAAAATTTTTACTGCGCCGGCAATGCAAACTCCAGGACGGTATTGTTGGTGGCATCGGTCACCCAAACATGCCCATCCGTGTTGACCACAACGCCATTGATGATGCCCATCAAATAGCTGTTATCAAAACCGCCCCAAAGTTGCAGGAATTTGCCATCCTTATCAAAGCGTAGCACGCGCCCACCAGCTGGGTCCGTCACATAAACATCATCATTCGCACCCAGGGCCAGGAAGGGTTTATCTTCCAGCGATTGTGACGACCAGGCATCCACATCCCAGGTCTTTTCTGCCGCAAAGCTTCCATCGGCATTGGGTTTGAAGATAGCCACCCGATTATTCCAGGCATCGGCGATGTAAATACGGCCGTCCGAAGCGATCGCCAAGCCAACGGGTTCGTCCAGTTGGCCAAGCTCCAAACCCCGGCTGCCGAATTGGGTGATGTAGTTGCCGTTGCTGTCAAAGACGACCACCCGCTGCTTTCCAGTGTCGGTTACGTACACATGGTTGGCTTGATCGATGGCAATACCCCTGGGGCCCCAGAAGCCATCAACCTGACCGTTAACGGTGAAGCTGCCCCATTTAGTGACAAAGCTACCATCCGGATTGAATACTTGGATGCGGTGATTCCAGGTATCGGTGACGTAAATCTTGCCATCCGAACCCACAGCTACGCCCCAGGGCTCATTAAAACTGCCATCCGGCGAATTGATATCCATAATTCCAGAAGGCCAACCCCAGGAATTCAGGAACTTGCCATCTTTGTCAAAGTGCACGATCTGATTGTTACGCGAATCTGCCACAAAGAAGCTGCCATCAGTCGCCACGGCCAAACCGCGCGGGGCGTTGAAGGGCTTATCGTTCAGGTTGGAAACGACTTTTAAAGGATCGAGGTTGATTGTGCCGGCTTTGTAGGGATCTTCCTTGGCTACTTCATCCGCCTGGGGGGCCGCCCCGAACTCCCAGAGCTGGGCAGCCAGGTCCTTGCGGATATAGAGGCGCATCGAGTTGGAAGGTTCCCATGTGGCCAGGTTAAGATCGCTGCGGCCGGATAGGGCTGCGTACTCCGTATAATCTCGGTTGAACCAAATCTGCCAAAGCGCGGAGCGCATGGCCGGATTAGTGATGGCATTCTTGATATTTGGCCAATTCCACTGGCGGTAATCTTCTGTTGGCCACCACATGCGTTTGTAGGTGTACATGTAATAGTTGTTGCCGACTACCGGACCTATCTTGTCGAAGTTTTCCTGACCGACCATGATGATGGGGTAATCCCGAAGGGTCTTGGTAATCTGTTTGTCGAAGTCATAACGATTGATGAAATGGCGCGTGTACCACTGCAAGGGGTAACGCACATTGTCGTCGTACGCAATCTTGAGAGATAGGTCCCCCGAAACTCGTTTTGAGATGGAAACAAGTTGGTTATAGACATTCTTCATGTCCTCGGATGAGTGCGCATAGACAAGGAATTCCTTGGCGTTGTTGTACTCGATGAAGGCTGCCCGCCAGGAGGTACGGAAGGTGAGCACCGCCAAAATGGAGAAAAATCCCAGCAGCAGGAATCGCCCAATTTGCTTGCCCTGCCATGTTTTCAGGGCTTTCCACAGTCCAAGGCCAAAGCCAAGAGCGCCAAGAAAGGCCAGCAAAAAGGTGCTGGTATTTTGCAGGCTGACGAGGTCTTTACCTGCAAATGGTGGCTTTGTACCGAAGAGCGAGCCCAGCAAGTTGACAAAGGCAATCACAAATCCAAGGCAAAGACCAAAAACGAGCCAGCCCTTTTTTTGACTGGCCTGTTCCCAATCGACGTAATGGATGAGCCACGAAAGCGACCATCCACTGGTGAGGATGAGAGGCATCGTGATGTGGGTTGTCAGCCAGGGCATACGTTCGCCAGCGGCTGTAAAGGCCAGCAGGCTCATCAAAGACCAATAAAGCAGTAAGAAAGTGGTTGGCAGGCTTTCTGCGATCGAAAGGTCCGTTTTGGGTTCTGGGAAAAGTCTCTGCCAGAGAGTTTGTTGCTCTTCGGCAGTGATGGTTGGAACCTCCGGCTCGGCTTCTGCGTTCTGGACAAGGTGTTCTTTTTCTGGTTCAGCTTCGACAACAGCATCATCTGAGGTGTTTAGATCGGCTTGATCAGGCAATTCCACCTCCACCAGCGAAGGTGAGAGGAAAGGTTGTCCTATCAGGTTAAAGAGCAACTTTCTCTTCAGGGCAATCACAAACGCCGTTAGTGCGCCAAGCGCCGGCAGGAATTCATAAATGGGTATCTGCAGAAAAGCGTAATAGTATAAAGGCTGTGTGCCGCGCTGCACTTCCTGTTGGGAGATCCAGTAACCAAGAGCGCCTTGTAGCCCAATAAAGAATCCCTGGCCCTGAGTGAAAACCGAAGTGTAGAACACAAGAAAAATCGTCCAGAAGATGGCGGCTGCTTTCAGCCAGACTGAACGCCACCATTTTAACCCGAGGAACATGGAGAGGGTTCCCAGAACTGAGAGTGAAATCACCGCGCGGATGATACCTTCAGGTGAGTAATCCTCTGGGTTAAAGCCTAAGATTTTCAGGACCAATGCCCCCAAGAGCGGGAGCACGAGCAGCATCTGCAGGGCGATCAGGTTAAAGCTGCGCATCGAGCGCACTTTGTCGCCAAGGCCTCTAATCAAGCCAATCAGGGCATAGATCATGGTAGCCAGCAGCAAAACAGCCGCCCCAAGCAGCGGTAACTGGGAAGCCAAAATGGAGTTCTGGGTTGCGACCGTACCAGCGCCAAGCAGGTCAGCCTTGGTAGCCTGGGCAAGTTCTGGCGCGGGGGCTGCTGCTTTGTGAAGCATGTAAACTCCTAAAAAGAAAACAGCCGCCAGAATTACAAGTTCAAAACCTAAAATAAACTGGCGTTTGTACTTTTCGTCTGACCATTTTTGTTTCAGTGAATCTATCAGGAAGAGGATTGCCAGGAAGATGCAGGATTCAGCGGTAAAGATGTACGCAGTGGCTTTATCTGCATAATGGAAGCCAGCAATCACAGCCAGCCAAAGCAGCCATTTTGGCTCGCCCCCTTCCAAGTACCGCAGGAAGAGCCAGAGCATGACCACACCCCAAAAGACGATAAAGATTTCATTGCGGGTGTATCGGCTATAAAAAAGTATGTATGGGGAAATCAACATCAAAAAACCGGCGATGATAGCCCCAAGCCGGCCCAAGTAGCGCTTCCAAGCCAACAGCGTGAATACGACGACAGCAACGCCAAAAGCAGCTGCTGGAACACGAGCGGAAAAATCGGAATCCCCGAAGAGAGCGTATGAAAGCGCCAACATGTGGAACTGGAAGGGTCCATGGGTCACTGGGTTGTAAACGTAAGTATTGAAGCTGTAAGCAGGAACTACATGGTTCAGTTCATCGTGAGATATAGTGCGTTCACCAACATCGATGAAACGGGAAAGGACAGTAAGCAAGATAATCAGGCCGACGAGCAATCTTTCAATTGTCAGGCCAGGCAGCCATTTGGCCACGGGACGGTCCAGCCAGCGCTCAACCACTTCGTTGCGGGTCGCATTGTTTTCAGGGATTTCCAAATCAGCCATTGATCCACTCCGATAAGTATTCATTAACCTTAAAACTATACTGTAGACAACCAAAACTGACAAGTTAAGGTACTACATTTTCTCGTTGGTGCACCAGAAAACCAAGCCAGACAAGGGATGCGATAAAATTGGAGACGTGAAGATACAAAAGCAGTTGCTTCTGGTTATCGGGATGGTTCTAATCTTAACCGGCTGTAAACCCGTGGTGGAAGAGGTTCTTGCACCCACATCGATTGTGTTGGATGAAGCAGCTCTGCTTCAAACTTCGGTTGCCAGGGTCACAATGGAAGCCAAAAAAACCCGCCCTCCAGCAATCGTAATCTTAAGCCCGACGGAAACCCCATCCAGTTTACCGCCAGTTGCAGCCTCTACTGCTAGCACGATTCCAGATGAAGTGTTAGTGACGCTAACCCCGGAATTGCCCTGTAACTTGGTACAGCCGGGGGTTCCGATTGATATTAGTGTGCCGGATGGTTCTGTGCTCTTGCCGGGGCAGGAATTCACCAAGACCTGGCGTTTAATCAATGGGGGCAGTTGCATTTGGACCATGCGCTATCGGTATACTTACTATTCCGGCAATCCCATGGGAGCCCACCAGGAAAATCGCCTGATAACCGAAGTGCAGCCAGGCCAGGCAGTGGATATCAGCGTGCCTTTTGTTGCCCCATTTACGCCTGGTGAATATGTGAGCAATTGGCTGATGCAGGATGAAGCTGGCAATTTCTTCGGCATGGGATTAAACGCCGATATCCCATTTTATGTAAAGATAAATGTGGGAGCTGCCCCAACAATAAGTAATTAATTGACGTAAAGAGGTGAGAATGAATTCAAAAGATCCTGAAAATATGCTTGGCTATCTCGACGCTTTACCGGATGATCTGGAGAAAGCCTGGGCGCTCGGCCACAATTATGAGTTGCCAGAACTGCCCAATATTCATAAGGTTTGCATTGCTGGGATGGGTGGCTCTGCCATTGGCGGTGATATGCTGGCAAGTTATCTTGCCAAGGGTGGTAAAGTGCCGATTGTCTCCTGGCGCAATTACGGCCTGCCTGACTGGGCATCGGGCGCAGACACCCTGGTGATTTGCTCTTCACATTCAGGCAACACCGAAGAAACCTTGAGTGCCTTTGACCAGGCTCAAAAAAATGGCTGTTCCATTCTGGCTTTTTGCACCGGCGGAGAACTTGAAAAACGTGCCCGTGCCGCGGGAAAGGCTTGTTGGATCTTTGACCACCATGGCCAACCACGCACGGCGATACCCTTCGCTTTTGGGATTCTTCTGGCTTTTTTGTATCGTAGCGGTCTAGCTGAATTTGACCCGGCAGAGCTGGACGAGGCCGCTTCGGTCATGCGCGGGCAGCGTGAGCAATTAACGGCAAGTTCACCGCTTCATCGGAACCCAGCCAAACGCCTGGCTGGGCAATTACTGGGGAGGAATGTGATTATCCTGGGTGCTGGCGAGAATGAAGTGATCGCCAGGCGCTGGAAAGGGCAGATTGCCGAATTAGCCAAAGCCTGGGCTACTTTTGAAGGCCTACCAGAGATGAACCATAACGCGTTGGCAGGCTTGGAAGCACCAGAAAGCCTCTTCGAAAAGACCTCAGCTATCTTCCTGAGGGCAAAAATGGACCACCCGCGCAACCAAATCCGCATTGAACATAGTATGCAGCAGTTCACGATTGCCGGCATGGCCGTGGATGTGGTGAAGGCCAGCGGTGAAGGGCGCCTTGCCCAGATGTGGAGCCTTTTACAGTTTGGGGATTATGTAGCCTATTACCTGGCTCTGGATTACGGTGTGGATCCGACCCCGATTGATGCCCTAAACGCGCTCAAGCGCAAACTCGCTTCCTGACGATTCTTTGAAAGAATCAAAAGAACCTCGGGTGAGGTTCTTTTGATTTGTTTACCATTTGAATAGGCAAGTGAATGCCAGAGCGATGCCAATCAATAGCATGGGTATACCAATGATGGCTCCGATAATGGTGGCAGTCAAGAACTTGCCCAGGAGGATCAGGATGGCAGCGATAATCAGACCAATAAAGCGCCCACAGAGAGAAAGAATAAAGAAGGCGATCTTCAAGGGCAGATAAATCGGCCAGAGGATCCAGGGTACAGAATGATGATTTGTGTTTGCTGTCATGTTCAACTCCTTCAGGATCAATTGATCCTTAGCTTGAGTTTACGCTGGAACTCTTGAGGTCTCGCTATAAAATCTACTGATCCATATCAGATTTAACAATGGATTTTGCTTCATAAAAAAGTGTAACCCGATGGATTAATAAGCTTCATTTAATAGGAAATTCTGGTATAATTTCGGCTCGCTCGGAGAGGTCGCATAGCTGGCCTAGTGCGCTCGCTTGGAAAGCGGGTATATCGCAAGGTATCGTGGGTTCGAATCCCACCCTCTCCGCCTTATTTTCCTCCCAATCCAGTTAATCCCCAATAATTCTTTGATACGCTATTCGCTATTCGCAAGCTTCAGTTTTTCTTTTTTTCGTGACGGCTCTCGGTTTCGAAAATTTGATAATATGAGCTGTAACTGCGCCACCGATAATTGGCAACAGAATATGTAGCCAAAGTACCCTTGCAAAGATGATTGTGAGAAGTAGAGTTATCCAGAGTGTACTGAGGCTGATTAACACATGCTTTTTCGAAAGGCCGCTGCCTTGCTGATAATTACGGATATGTGCATTAAAAAACGGGATGCACATAACCTTTGCCTGCAAAGTGGGTACTGTGGCAAAGCAGCCTGCGGCGGCAAGAACAAAAGGCGTGGTGGGCAGCAAAGGCAAGACGACGCCCAGAGCTCCCAACCCCAGGAAGATAAACCCGGCCGCGACGCGTAAAATGTCTTTTATTGGCATGGTGCCTTCAATTTATTCTTTATGTTCAAAAAAGATACTCCAGAATTTATTACTGATTCGTGAACGAGACGAGCATGTAAAAGCCGACCAATTGTAGCATATAGGTCTAAACAAAAAGAAATGCGCCTGAGTTTTTTCAGGCGCATTCGTTTTTCAGCTTATTCTTTAGCTTTTTCCAAGCAATCAGCACAAATTCCGCTGAACAAGAGTGTGCTGCTTTCAACTTTGTAACCCGGTAGGTCTGGAAGCGGCGAATTCATAGTTACGCTGGGCTTGACAGGCAAATCGATTAGTTTCCGGCAACGTCGACAAATAAAATGTGAATGTTCTTCGAGGATAGGATCATAGCGTTCAGGGTCCTTGTCAAACCGATGACCGCGTAATATACCTTCCTCAATAAGCAAACCCAGGTTGCGATAAACCGTGCCTTTGCTAATGTGCGGGTTGTGCTTTCGAGCTTCCTCGTATATTTCGTCCGCGGTCGGATGACCCCGGTTTGCGCGCACCAACTCAAGAATCAATTGACGTTGTTTGGAATGGCGCATCATTTCAGTGTGGCTTCAATCAAACCCTGGTTATCCAGTTTGGAGAGCTCAAGCACCTTTTCAAAATCCAGTGCGGCTGCTTCACTGAAGCGTCTACCATACTCGGGATCTGCCAGATAGCAATGAACGGCATGGCGGTATTTGATGTTTTCGGTACAGGGCGCGATATCAGCAGCAGTATTCTCGATTAGGATTTGTTTTTTATCTTCAGCAAGCAAACGCCACAGATTGCCGCCTGCACGGAAACAATCATCAGTGGGATCTTCTTTGGGGTCATAACGCCACATCGCGCCTTCAAGAGGTAAAGGCGGCTCTGCAACTTCTGGTTGAGCAGTCCAATAGCCAGCACTGTTGGGTGTATAGGCCGGTGTACGACCATAGTTACCATCCACACGCATGCTACCATCTCGGTGATACTCGTTGATTGGAACTGTGGGGTGATTGACTGGAATCAAATTGTGATTGACACCCAGGCGGTAACGTTGTGCATCGCCATATGAGAATAGGCGGGCCTGCAGGAATTTGTCGGGAGAATAACCGATCCCTGGAACTACATGGGCAGGAGTAAAAGCTGATTGCTCAACTTCTGCGAAGTAATTTTCAGGGTTACGGTTCAATTCGAGGATGCCAACCTCAATCAGAGGGAATTCTTTGTGAGGCCAGATTTTGGTAATGTCAAATGGATTCTCATAGTGATTTAGAGCCTGTTCTTCTGTCATAATCTGAACCGACATCTTCCATCTGGGGAAGTCTTTCCGTTCGATGGCTTCAAAGAGGTCTTTGCCGTGATATTCACGATCCATGCCGTTGATTTTGGCGGCTTCTTCGTTACTAAGGTTTTTTATTCCCTGAAGGGTTTGGAAGTGGAATTTGCACCAGAAGCGTTCATTCTGTGCGTTGTAGAAACTGTAGGTATGCGATCCAAAGACGTGCATATGACGGAAAGAAGCAGGGATGCCACGGTCCGACATAGTGATAGTGATCTGGTGGTGAGCTTCAGGCAGTAAGGTCCAGAAATCCCAGTTATTTTGTGCAGAACGTCGGCCTGTCCGTGGGTCGCGCTTGACGGCGCGGTTGAGGTCAGAGAAGTTGTGCGCATCACGGATAAAGAAGGTAGGGGTATTGTTGCCTACGAGGTCCCAGATGCCATCTTCGGTATAGAATTTGCAGGCGAAACCGCGAATATCTCGTTCACAATCAGCCGCGCCACGTTCTCCGGCTACGGTAGAAAAGCGGACGAAGAGGTCAGTTTGCTTGCTTGGTTGGAGAGCTTTTGCTTTTGTATATTTTGAAATGTCGTGTGTGACTGTTAATTTGCCATAGGCTCCCCAGCCTTTGGCGTGCATACGCCGCTCTGGGATAACTTCGCGGTTGAAATGGGCCATTTTCTCCATCAACCAGACATCTTGCATCACCACTGGTCCGCGAGGACCGGCCGTAATGGAATGCTCATTATCCGGGACAGGTGCCCCGACTTCGTTGGTTAAGTTCTTGTGATCGTCCATTAATTATCTCCTTTAATATATCGGAATCTTGATGATAAGAACTATATCAGCGAAGGGCATAAATGACAATAGTAATAGGACTAATTACTATTAAGAATCGCAACACGAAAATACTCAGTAAGTTTCATCCATGTTCAGATCGGAGAAAAATAGAATTTAGTAGCCCAAGTCCTCGTCAATAAGAACAACTTCTGTGGAATTAAAACCCTTCATTGGCCACCAAGTAATAGCAAGTCCATGGCAGATACGATCATGAGAGTCACAGTCATGACATTTGAGGTCTTCAACACATGGAGTATCTTTGTTTAGGCGTTTGGCATTGAGAGGTCCCGCAACATTTCGAGCGCGATCAATAGCGCTGGTCAGGTCGGGCTGTAGCTTATTCCTGCCGATGATGTAGATCAAGTTTTTGGGGCCATAATAAGCAGCCGCGATGCGATTGCCAGTTCCATCAATATTGACAATCTCTCCTGTTTCGGCGAGAGCATTGGCTGAGAGCAGGTAAGTCTCAATTGGCTCTCCGGCGGCAGCCGGCAACAAGGCATCCCGCAGGCCAATTTCGCGCAGGGTCATACTGCCACCAAAGCCCAGGTTTTGCCCAGCCAATTTCCGCACCAGGTAGTCTTTGGCGTCGCTACCAGTACCAAAACAAGTTACTGTAAAATGGTTTTTTTCCAGAATCTGCTTAACTTTATCAAATACCATCTTGCACCTTAACTTCTTTGTTCGATCCAACCCGCCATGGCCGAAATGGTTTCATCCTGACTAAGTTCATTGTGGGTCTCGTGGTAGAGCCCTTCCCAACGTTTATAGGTAATGTCGCCTGAGGCTTCTTGAGCAAAACGATCGGTGCCGCGGATGTCGCAGATAGGGTCTGCCGTGCCATGTGCCAAATAAAGTGGAATTTTCCAATCCTTCGCATGCGCCAGCACATAATCACCGGCATCAAACATGTAATTGGCCAGGCGCACACTGGCCATCGGGTGAACCAATGGGTCAGATTTATAATCCGCAACAACAGCTTTATCATGGCTGAGGCCATTTGCATCCAGACCATTATTCATGGTGAGGCCAGGTAGGAATTTTCCCATCAGTTGGGCAAGTTTACGCTTCTTCGCAGTTTCGGGACTAAGAAATAAAGAGGAACTGGTTGCCAGAATTCCTACTGGTTTTTCAGGACCTACCAAACCGTAATTTAAAACCTCGGTCGCCCCCATGCTATGGCCGTAGAGAAATACCGGCTTGTTCGGACAGAGCTTACGGGCAAGTTGAAGGGCACTAGTGATGTCATCCACCATCTGTTGGCCGGAGGGAATGAGCCCGCGCTTGCCCTCAGTTTGGCCGTGCCCCCGTTGGTCAAAGCCAAGAATGGCAATACCACGCTCTTCGAATTTGGTGGCTACGTGGCGATAGCGCAAGATGTGTTCCCCTAATCCATGCACCAGTACAACAACTGCCTTGGCTGTTTCAGGATTGCCTCTGAACCTTGCGTAAAGTTTCTTACCATCAGACGCGATGAGATCAGGTTGTTCGTTCATGGGTTTACCCTCCAATTAAATGCTGAATATGACGTGCTGTTTCAAAAAACGTTCCACGGACTCGTAAAAGTCCCTGATATTCTCTGATTTTTTGAAGCCATGGCCTTCTCCCTGGTAAACCTTATAGAAGACTTCGACCCCATTGGCTCGCAAGGCGTCTACCATTTCTTCAGACTGGTTGAGTGGAACAACCTTGTCATCGCTACCCTGGAAGACAGCAATAGCATCCCGAATTTTATTGGCATGGAAAACCGGCGACCAATCATGATAATTTTTAGCGGCCTGGGGAAGTGATCCAACCAGTTTTTGGGTGTAGTGGGCTTCAAACTTGTGAGTATCCATATCCAGTAAGTAAAGATTGGCAACACCATAGGAACATAACCCGGCTTTAAAGAAGCCAGGATGGCGAATGAGCGTGTTGAGCACAGTATATCCTCCCGCGCTTCCGCCCTTAATGACCAGTCTGCCTGGATCAGCCAGGCCTTTATCAACCAAGGCTTGGCAGCCTTCAACCGCGTCTTGAACGTCAACTTCGCCCCAACGGCCGTTGAGCGCTTCGCGGTAAGCACGGCCAAAGGTTGTGGAACCGCGATAATTTACCGCAAAATAGGCATAACCTCGGCTGGTAAAGTAATTTGCTTCCAAATTGAAGCCATCATTGACCGCCGATGTGGGTCCGCCATGGATGTAGCAAATCATAGGTGGTTTTTCGTCAGAAAGATACGCCTGGTTGAAAGGCGCAAAGTATAGACCGTGAACCGTCTGGCCATCCGAAGATACCCAGGTGAAATCGGTTGGGTCCGAGAGATAACCCGGTTCAACCTGGTCAGCCTGGCTGCGGGCAATAATTTCCTGATGGCGGGCGCCTGAAACCAAGACTCGGCTCGGCAATTTGGGAGATTGGGCGATGTACGCTAGAGTGCCCTGATCGGAGAGAGCAATTTGCTCGTGCAATGTGAAGCCATCGCTGGGCAGGTATTCTGATTTTCCTTTGGTTACCTCCAGTCGGGCAAGTTGAGTCTTGCCATGGTGCATGTCAATCCAGTAGATAGCCTGGCTGGTCGGGTTCCATGCCATACTGTGAAGGCCTTGTACCCAGGCAGCCGGCAGGAAGTTATGGCCATTACTGAAGGAAACTTTTTGCTCACTGATGAGTTGATAAAGAGTAATTTCATCTTTGGACTTGCGGCTGGCCATGTAAGCCAGGTGCATACCATTCGGTGAAAAAACGGGTTGGAAAATGGCAGTGTAAGCATCACCATCGATCGTTCTGATGTCGGACAGCGCGCGGGTTTCCGGGTTGAAAGCCGCCAGTTTTAGCAGGCTGCCATCCCAGGGCATATTGGGGTGGTTCCATTCCACCCAGGCAATGTGCGTGCCATCTGGGCTCCAGGCAGGCTGCATGTAAAAATCAGCGCCCGAGGCTAGGATACTAGGCCAGTTCTCCCTTGCAAGCTCAATCAAAGTCAGGCAATCTTTACCTT